>JAGQPO010000382.1 GCA_020426665.1 Planctomycetales bacterium | reverse complement strand
GACACTGTTAGGTTCAGGTCGCTGGCTGAATCAAGCTGGATGATTACTCAGCCGATTCGCCTTCGCCTTCACCCTTGACGGCGTCTTTCACTGCATCAACGCCTTCTTTGGCAGCGTCGCTGCCTTCGTCGATGGCACCTTCAACGGTTTCTTTGGCAGCCTCAGGAACGACGTCTTCAGCAGCGTCCTTGGCTCCTTCGGCGGCCGAATCGACGGTTTCCTTGGCTTGATCAGCAACCGAATCAGCTGATTCTTTCGCTTTTTCACAGCCGATCAGCGACACGGTCAACACGCAAGCAAAAACGACGGAAGTGATTTTGCGTAACATCTTCAGCACCTGGGGTTTGTTTTGAGTTGGTCTTTGTTTCAGCATTCGTGACAAACAGCGATAACTTGGCACCGCCGGAATGCAGATTCTTCACGAGTCTTTCATATTGTCTCGCAACGCTAAGACTGCCGCAATTCCCGACGTTCTGCAAGGTGGGGAGCGAACCGGACGGTGTACGACGGGGATTCTGTGGTCCGCTGGTGCGGATTTTTCGCGTATTTGCGCCAAAAAACCAATACTTTTCGCCCGCACAGGTGTTGGACCGGAGGCGGCTGCGCAAAACGTCGCGGGTACATAAATCGCATCCCAGGTAAACGGTCGCACGCATCCCGTTCGGCGTGTTCGGTTTCCGATTGCCCAACGCTCCGTCCGGACCGAACCTGGGGATCGACTGGTTTGCCCGTTCGCCTGGGTTGCGGCGGGTCGCCCGTAACGGTGCGGGCAAATGGCATGGAGACTGCTAGCTAACAAAGAGGCCGGGAGACGCCGAAAAGTTTCGGGAAACGGCCCGATCCCTCTGTGTAAAATCACGTTCCGTTACGTTTTAAGGAAATCGCGATGTCTGGTAGCGGCTTCAACGATGATTTGGTCGAACGTTTGAAGTCGGGCGAGGAGCACGCTTTTGTTGAACTGTTTTCGATCCACAGAGATCGGTTGAAGCGCATGCTGGAGTTTCGAATGGACCGCCGTTTGCGAGGCCGAGAAGATGCATCGGACATCTTGCAGGAGGTTTACATCGACGCTCACCAGCGGATGTCGCATTATCTGAAGCATCCCCAGTTGTCGTTTTACGTTTGGCTTCGTCAGTTGACGACGCAGCGATTGATTGACGTGCATCGGCGTCACCTGAAGGCCGAAAAGCGCGATGTAAAACAAGAGGTGGGACTGAATCGAAATTCGTTGGCTGCGACGTCGGCGTCGATGGCGATCCAATTGGCGGCTTATTTGGCAACTCCCAGCCAGATTGCGATGCATGCCGAATTGGTCGTCCAGATCGAAAAGGCGATAGACGGGATGGATGAGATTGACCGCGAGGTGATCGCGCTGCGGCACTTCGAAGAGCTTCGAAATAGTGAAGTCGCGGAAGTGCTCGGATTGTCTGACGCCGCCGCGAGCAACCGTTACATGCGAGCGTTAGCGCGATTGCGAGAGGTGCTCGAAGAAATTCCTGGATTCCTTGATGAATCAGAATAAATCACCGCTGGACTGTGACAGCGAAGCGGAGTTCCGCAACCCGATCGAGGCGTTGGGTGAGGACTTACTTTATCGCCGACGTAAAGGAGAGAACGTCACGATCGGAGAGTATGTCAACGAGTATCCCGAGTTTGCCGACCAGATTCGGCAGCAGTTCCCGATCATGATTGCGTTGGAGAAATTCAAGGAGAGTGCTTTATCGTCGCCCTCGGATTCGTACGACCTCCAAATCAATGGACCGGCGGAATTGGGGGATTTTAATATCATTCGCGAGATCGGTCGCGGGGCGATGGGGGTTGTTTACGAGGCCGAGCAGCAAAGTTTGCAGCGCCGCGTTGCGGTAAAGGTGTTTCCGCGCCAGGCACTTCGCGAAGCCCGCAAATTAGAACGCTTCGCGCGTGAATCTAAGATGGCCGCGCGGTTGCATCACAACAACATCGTGCCGGTATTTGGCGTCGGACAACACGACGGGCTTCACTATTTCGTGATGCAGCGGATCAAAGGCATCGGGCTGGATGAAATCATCTACCGTGCCAAGTCGGCCGGCGTGACTTGCCGTCCCGGACGTAGCGGTTTGCGGGACGAAACGATCGACCAATTGCGGCATCCCGACAGCACCGCGGCAAGTGGCGCCGCACGATCGATTGATATGGAAGGAAACGTCTCTTGGGTTCGACGCAAGCTTCGATCGGACGAGCAAGCATGCGACACCGCCGCTGACGATCATGTCGATCTCGTTTGGGATGCCTTCAATCCCCAGCGATCCGCACGGATCGGGATCCAGGTTGCCGACGCGGTTCATTATGCGCACAGCCAAGGCGTGTTGCACCGCGACATCAAGCCGAGCAATTTGATGATCGACGCCGATGGAACGGTGTGGGTAACGGACTTCGGTCTGGCAACAGCGTTGCAGGAGGAGCAACCGGTCGATCGCAGCGACATTGCCGGGACGCTTCGATTCATGGCACCCGAGCAATTGAGCGGCAAGCACGACACGCGCAGCGACATTTACAGTTTGGGTGTCACGCTGTACGAACTTCTGACGTTGCAGCCGGCCTTCGTCGCCGACAGCAAGGCCGCAGTCGTCGACCGAATTTTGAAGGGCGAATTCGAACGACCACGGAAAATCCAGTCACGGGTCCCCCGCGATCTTGAAGCGATCGTCCTCAAGGCGATGGCGTTGCAGCCGGAGCACCGTTACCAGAGTGGGCGTGAGTTGGCCGATGACTTGCAACGGTTTGTCGATGGGCGGCCGGTTCACGCGCGACGCATCGGAGTGCTGGGGCGCTCGATGCGATGGATTCGCCGAGACCCGCTCGCGGCATCACTCGTCGGAGCGTTGGGGTTGGTGATTTGCACCTCGTTTGTTCTGGTTAGTACAAAGTGGCACGAAGCCGTCTCGGAACGCCAGCGCGCCGAGAGCAACTTGGAGTTGGCGTTGGAGTCGATGGATCAAATCCTGGGGCGGTTCACGTCCAGTTGGATGGCGCGGCCGACCGACCGCGAACTTGGTTCGACCGCCGAGACCCCCAGTGTCGAATTGCAAATGGTTGTCTCGGATCACAGCGCTTCCTTGATGGAAGACGCGCTCGCCTTTTACGACCGGTTTGCCGCCGAAAACGCGCCGACTCCGCGACTTTTAAGGGATACCGCACGGGTTCACCAGCGCGCCGGTGAGATCTATCAACGGCTTGGCCAATTTGCCAAAGCGGAACACGCGTACGCGCGATGTCTGGAGATTCTGGAGCAACAAGATGCAACTGACGATCCGACGACGATTCTTTCAAAGGCGACGACGCTTAACCAATTGGGGCTGACCAAGCACGCGACCAGCCGTTTCGCGGACGCGGTCAACGTGTTTAGTCGAGCCAGGGCAATTTTGTCGGCGCCTGCATTGAGTCGTGACCCGGAGTGCCAGGCAGAATTGGCCAGAACGTACAGCAACCTCGGCCAGTCACAATGGATGATGATGCAACACCAACGCGCCAAGCAGAGCCACCGCAAAGCCGTTGGGATTTTGGAGTGTCTGGTCGACTTGCGGCCCGAGGATCCCAGTTACCAACTTGCACTGGCCAGGGCCTACCGTGCCTATTATCCGTTGGCATCAGACGGCAAGAATGACGAAAAGGATCGCGTACGGTCTGCGGGAATTGCGATTTTGGAGGAACTGGTTGCGGCGCATCCCGAAGTTCCAGATTACCAATGTGCCTTGTCAGAAATGTTGACGGCAACAAGCCATCGATTTCGTCGGCGTGATAACTCAGAACTGCACCTGGCACAAATTCAACGCGGAATCGATCTATCGCGTGAGCTGACGAAATCGTATCCGTCGATCACGCGATACGAAGTGGTGCTGGCATTGGCGCTAAAAACAATGGCGGAAACGCTTGATCATTCCAATCCCAATGAAGCGATCTCGTACATGGGAGAGGCGATCGATCTGTATCGCTCCTTGACGCGGTCCTTTCCCGACGTTCCGACCTATCACATCCTGTGTGCCATGGCCCATCGCGAGCAGGCGTTGAATTATCGCCGGACCGACCAATTCGCCCAATCCAAAACAAGCGCCGAAGCAGGCATCACGGAATTGAAGATTTACAATCAATTGCGTCCCCACAACCCCTTTGCGGTGGGCATGCTTGCACAGCTTTACGATGAAGTTGCCTTGGCATCCGATGCGATCAATGACAAAGGGCAAGCCGACGCGGCACGAAAGGAGGCCGAGCAACTGCGTCGTTTTTGGAACCGCAATCATGCCGGTTGAAGGCGGGTTTCTTGTCGGAAAAGGCGTTTTGGCTCGAATGATCGATGGTGCAAAGCTATGATGACCCCCATGCATCGGGTGTCATCCGCTTTCAGACTTTTGAACATCATCGTTGAGGAACGTTCATGCGCCGCGTTTCGGTATTAACCATCATTGCGATTTCGTTTGCCCTTTTCACCGCCAAAGCGGTTCGTTCCCAAGAAAGAGATCCAGTCGACTTGGTCATCTACGGTGGCACATCGGCCGGAATCGCAGCGGCGGTGCAAGCCAAACGCATGGGCAAATCGGTGTTGGTCATTGAACCGAGTCAACGCATCGGAGGGCTAACGACCGGCGGACTCGGCCAGACCGATATCGGCAACAAGTCCGCAATCGGCGGGATTTCGCGTCAGTTTTATCAGGACATCGCGGAACATTACCAGGATCCCGATTCCTGGAAATGGCAACAGAGCGGTGAATACAAAAGCGGTGGACAATCGCGTACGGTCAGTGGCGAATCGGCCATGTGGACCTTCGAGCCGAGCGCCGCGCTTGCGGTCTACAAAAAATGGGTGCAGCGTGACGAGATACCCATCCAATACGGCAAACGATTGGATCGGTCCGCCGTCATGATGACGCGAAGTCGACCGGCGCGTCTCCTTGCGATTCGGATGGAGTCGGGCGAAGTCTATCGCGCCAAAATGTTTATCGACGCGACGTATGAAGGTGATTTAATGGCCGCCGCAGGTGTCAGTTACACCGTCGGTCGTGAGTCCAACCAACAATACGGTGAAACGTTAAACGGTGTGCAAACGGAAAGGGCCAGGCACCACCAATTGCGACCGGAAATCGATCCCTACGTGACGCCCGGCGATCCGGACAGTGGATTGTTGCCCCATATCGATCCCGACGGTCCCGGCAATGAGGGAGGCGGCGACCATCGGGTCCAAGCGTATTGCTTTCGAATGTGTTTGACAGATCATCCCGACAATCGAATCCCGTTCCATCAACCAACCGGTTATCGCCCTGAGTGGTATGAACTGATGTTTCGGAATTTTGAAGCCGGTGAGACTGCGATCCCGTGGGCCAATTCATCGATGCCTAATCGAAAGACGGATGTGAACAACAACAAAGGGTTCTCGACCGACTTCATCGGCCAAAACTATGATTATCCGGAAGCCGGGTATGACGAGCGAATCAGAATCATCGACCAACATCGGCTCTATCAACAAGGTTTGATGTGGACGTTGGCCAATCATCCGCGGGTGCCCGAACACATTCGCAAGGAAGTCTCTCGCTGGGGCATGTGCAAGGACGAGTTTGTTGAAGGTGACGGCTGGCAAGATCAGCTGTACATCCGCGAAGCGCGGCGTATGGTCGGGCAATTCGTGATGACGCAACATCATTGCCAAGGCCAAAGCGTGGACGATCCGATCGGGTTGGCTGCGTATACGATGGATTCGCACAATCAGCAACGCTACGTCGACGGACAGGGACACGTTCGCAACGAAGGTGACGTCCAGGTGGGCGGGTTTTCTCCCTATGGAATCAGTTATCGATCGATTGTCCCGAAGCAACAAGAGGTCTCGAATCTGTTGGTACCCGTTTGTTTGTCCGCCTCGCATATCGCATTCGGTTCGATCCGAATGGAGCCGGTGTTTATGGTTCTGGGGCAATCCGCGGCGACCGCCGCTTCGCTGGCCATCGACAATGGGACGAGTGTCCAGGACGTCGCCTACGATCAATTGGCCTCTCGATTGTCGGCCGATGGACAGGTGCTTGAGTACACCGGCCCGAAAAAGGCCGCGGGAATCGATCCAAAGAAGTTGCCGGGTATTGTCATCGACAACACGACGGCGGAAACCAAGGGTGGCTGGGTTCCCAGCAGTTCGTTGTCCTTCCGCGTCGGTGATGATTACTTGCACGACAACAACGAGAACAAAGGCGAATGTGTTGCGGTCTATTCAGCGAACTTGCCTCGCCCGGGAACTTATCAGGTCAACTTGATTTTTTCGACGCATGTCAATCGAGCCACGAATGTGGCGGTCACGATTGTGGATGCAAAGGGTGATCGCATTCAAAAAACGGTGAATCAGCGTCGCGAGAGTTCCGGCGGGCGAGCATCGTTGGGGGCTTATGAATTCGGTGAATCGTCAACCGTCATCATCAGCAACGAGAACTCCGATGGGTACGTCATCGCAGACGCGGTCCAGTTGATTCCTGTCGATCCGAACGCCACCAGGGACTGATCCCGTGGCTCGCAACACTTCCGACGCGATCCATTTTCGATGTTCATCGCGGCACAGCCGGCCGAATGAATCGGGATGTTTGACGTGCTGAAAACCCAATCGCTTGCAACGCGCATCCTTGTTCCGTTGGTGCTGTCGGCAGCACTGGCTGCGATGGTCGTTGCGTGGACCTCGTGGACTTTGGGCAATCGTTGGGCAAAGAATGAGATGCGGGATCGATACGTAGCGATCCAATCGGCAATTCAAAGTTCGACATTTCCGTTGACGCCGCCGGTTTTGGAATCATTGTCGAAATTGACGGGGACGCATTGGATCACCGTCGCGGCATCGTCAGAAATCATCGCGACAACCATCTCGTCGGAACAGACATTTTCGATGCCGGATGCCTTAACGACGCGATCCGGTCGGCCCACAGGGGAAGCCGATTTGGTCGAGCCGATCACGTTGATGGTTCAATCGAAGGAATATTACGCGTTTGCATTCGATCGGCACCTGGTGATGGCAGGGGACAACCAGGCGTCACGTGTGGTGGTTTTGTTCGCCAAAGAGAACGTGGATGCGGTTGCCAGACGGGCGGCGTTGCTGCCGCTGTTGACAGGTTTGTCAACGATCGCTGTCGTCACCACTCTGTTGTTTTTTGTTGTGTCGCGAATGATTGGCAGGCTAAGACGACTTGAGACGCAGGTTCACCGGATCGCGGCGGGCCGATTCAAATCCGAGCTGACCGACGACGGCTGCGATGAAATCGGACGATTGGCAGACGCAATCAACACAATGGCGTTGCAGTTGAGTGAACTGTGGAGACGCGTCAACGAACAACAAAGTGCGAAGCTGTTGCATCAAATCTCCGGGGGCATGGCTCACCAGCTTCGCAACACATTGACGGGTGCTAAATTGGCGATGGAGTTGCATCAGGGAAAGTTCAAAGATGATCCACCGGAAGAGGTTCGCGTGGCACTCCGTCAACTGGAAATTGCCGAGGATTACGTCGGACGACTTCTCGCGGTCGGTTCCAAAGACTCGCGTGGTGACCGGCCTCAGGTCGTGGCCGAATGTTTGGAGGATGTTCGCTCGACGCACGAACCGATTGCCAGACACTTGCGAGTCGTCGCGAATTGGACTGTCGATCCGGCCGCGGCGAGTGTGATGATCAAAGACGGTCCAGCGTTTTCCGCCGCCGTCTCAAATCTGGTGCTCAATGCGATGCAGGCCGGAGACCATGTCGAAGTGACCGCCCGGATCGACCAGCAAAACCGATGTGTGGTTTGCGTCACCGATAACGGGCCCGGAATCGATGACGAGATTGCCGACGCCGTGTTCGATCCGTTCGTGACGTCCAAGCCAGAGGGGTTGGGGTTGGGGCTGCCTTTGGTAAAACGTGCGGCAGAGGATTTTGGCGGCTCGGTCTCTTGGCGTCGTTCGTCGAATCAAACGACCTTCGAATTGGTTGTCGAAACCATCATACAATGAGCAAAATGTCTAAGCTGACGCACACATCTGGATCGGAAAATCACCATGCGATCCCCGTTCAGACGACCGTTTTGGTAGTCGACGATGAACCTTCGATTTGTTGGGCGTTTGAGAAACTGCTAGGGGAATTGGGGCATCGCGTCCTGACGGCTTCGTCGGCAGAGGAGGGGCTGGAAATTGCCGCCGCGACGCGTCCCAGTCTTGTGATGCTGGACGTGCGTTTGCCGAATGAAGACGGGTTGTCGGCGCTTCCCAAGTTTACTGCTGCGACCGGTGGCAGTCCCGTCATTATCATGACGGCCTTTGGTGATCTTGAGACCGCCGTCGCTGCGGTGAACCAAGGGGCGAGCGATTATTTGATCAAACCGTTTCGGTTGGAGGATGCACGTCGGGTTTGCAACATCGCGCTATCAACGTCCCGATCCGACCCACCAGCGACGCCGATCAACCGGTCGATGGAACATGAGAGCCGGTTGATTGGTGCGTCGCCCGCAATGCAGCAGGCGTTTCGGCAAATTGCGTTGGTGGCTTCCAGCGATCTTGCCGTTTTGATCACCGGGGAAACCGGAACCGGAAAAGAACTTGTCGGTGCGGCAATTCATCGGCACAGCGATCGGGCTGATAAACCCTATCTTCCCATCGCGCCGGCCGCATTGAACGAAGACCTGGTTGAAAGCGAATTATTTGGTCACGTCAAAGGTGCGTTTACCGGTGCCCAGAGTGACCGCGTGGGGCTTTTTGACCGCGCCGAGGGAGGAACTGTGTTGCTGGATGAAATTGGCGATCTGCCGATGAACATCCAAGTCAAACTGTTGCGCGTGCTTGAACAGGGCGAATACTTTCGCGTCGGCGACATCCATCCGCGTCGCTGTAATGTTCGAATTCTGGCGGCCACCAATCGCGATCTGCACGAGGCGATGCGACAAAACCAGTTTCGCGAAGACTTGTACTATCGACTGTCCGGGCTTCACATCCATCTTCCCCCGCTTCGCCAGCGGCGCGATGATATCCCGTTGCTTTGTCGACATTTCTTGCAGCGACTTGGCAATCAAGCGGCCGCTGATTCTTTGGATGACCGGTTGATCGAACAACTCTCCGATCGTCCGTGGTACGGAAACGTTCGCGAGCTCCGCAACGCTGTTCAGCACGCGGCCGTCGTCGCACGCGGCCGAACGTTAACGATCGATGACTTTCCGAGTACCCAAAATATCCCGGCTTCGGCCGTCGGCACTTCCATCAATCAACTTGAACAAGCCGTGGGGAATTGGGTCCGAGAGCGACTTACACAGGGAGAGACCAAGACGTTGTACGCCGACTTTGTTGCTGCGTTCGAGCCGACGCTGTTGGCACTGGTCTTACAGCATTCAGGAAACAATCGGGCCGCAGCGGCAGAGATATTGGGGATTCATCGCGGCACGCTTCGCGAGAAATTGCGGCAGTACGACGACGCCGCTGATTCGAACAACTGATCGACGCCCGGCACGTGCCCGCCTTCCGGGTAACGCTTTGTTCGGATGATATTTTTGGGTAGCGGAACTCGCAGTGTGCCGCACACGTTTTATTGTTGGCCGGCGATCGTCGGGTTCACCGTGCGAGGAACGACCAAGCGTTGGCGGATTTGCAAGATGTCGCGGAGCGCCACTTGGCAAGATTCCAACTTGCGCTCGCGCGCCGCGTGCATCAGTGCAATGGACGGTTCGGTTAACGCAGGAAAGCCAACGGTTCCGCCGGCGCCTTTCAACCAATGAGCTTCGTTTTCCAGTTCGTCGAAGGCTTTGGTCTGTGCCATCGAAAGCATTCCCATCAGTCTGGCGTCTAGTCGATTCATGAAGTCGACAACGATCTCTCGATAATCTTCGTCGTCCAGAGGTAGCGTGCAATGGATCGGCGAGTCGTCTTTTTCACCCGTCACGTCCGCCGACAGTTGCATGGTCGAGTGCACTGGCGACGCGATCCGGCGCTGTTCGTCAATGGCTGGGTGTGATGGTGTTGGTTGTGTCGTAAATGACGCCGAATCGGCCGGAGCGACAGGGGACACAATGCGAGCGCGAATGGATTGAATTTCTTGCAAGATCTCCAGCGCCAGTTCTGCGTCGCCGACTTTCGCCGCGTTCTCCAATTTGAGTGCGGGATTTGTCAGCTCGCCAAATCCGACCGTTCCCCCGGAACCTTTTAACCAATGGGCCTCGCTTCGCACCGTGTTGAAATCCGCTTGTCGAACGGCGTCTTCCATGCCACTGATTCGGGCGTCCAGCCGATCGATAAAGTTCGCGACGACTTCGCGCAGCTCTTCATCGTCGATTGGTATGGTGGTGTGAATCGGCGGGCCATTTCTGTCGGCGGTTTTCGATTCGGAAAGGTTTGAGAAAATGTTGTTGTTCGTCGACGTTCCGGCATTCGCCTGATTGCTGGTGGCAGTAAGATTGTCGGTCGGGTCGGACGGTGCGCTCCCCAAGTAGAGTTGGCAGCACTCCAGCAAACTGTCTAGGTTGACCGGTTTGGACAGGAAGTCATCGCATCCGCCTTCGATGCATTTTTCGCGATCTCCCTTCATGGCGTTTCCGGTCAACGCCACAATCGGCACTCGGCAACCGGCAGATCGCAGCCGTTTGGTGGCGCTCATCCCGTCGAGCACCGGCATCTGCATGTCCATGAAAACCAATTGGAAGTCACCTGCGTTGATCTTTTCGATCGCTTCTTGGCCGTTTTCTGCACAGGTCACGATTGCCCCGGCACGGGTGAGCACCAATTCGATCAGACGGCGATTGGCTTCTCCGTCGTCAACGACCAGAACCGATTTCGGCGGCAATCGTTTGATGGCGGTGGAACCATTGTTCTGTTCCAGTCGGTTGGCTCGACCGACAATGATCTCGCGTGATGTCCATTCGGACGCATCTGAATCGGCCACCGGCAACGTCACCGTAAACGTACTGCCACCGCCGAGTGAACTGGAGACGGTCAGCGTGCCGCCCATCGCTTCGGCCAATCGTCGACTGATCGATAATCCGAGACCGGTGCCACCGAATTTGCGAGTCGTTGAACTGTCCGCCTGGACGAACGAATCAAAGATCTTTTCTTGCTGTTCGGGGGTCATGCCGATTCCGGTATCATCGACGTGGATCTGCAGACGGTATTTTGAATCTGCCCGCGAGCCATCGGAAGCTAGATGATCATCCGACAAGCATTCCGTCCGAACGGTGACCGCACCTTGTTCGGTAAACTTGATCGCGTTGCCCAGAAGGTTCGTGATGATTTGTCGCAGTCGCGTCGGATCACAATGAACGGTCGTTGGCAGGTCCGTCAAGAATTCGACGTTCAGCTGGATTTCTTTTTCCTGGGCGCGGCCGCTTTGCACACGGACAGCATCTAGAATCACTTCGTCAATCTTCGTTTCGATGGATTCGCACTGCATGTGCCCCGCTTCGATCTTGGAAAGATCCAGGATGTCATTGATCAACTCCAACAAGTGGGCGCCGCTGCGATGGATCATGTTCAAATGGCCGATCGCTTCGTCGGAATCGGTGACCAACCCTCGGCGCAAGACGTCAGTGAACCCCAAGACGGCATTCAATGGTGTTCTGATTTCGTGGCTCATATTGGCCAGGAACGCGCTCTTCGCTTCGTTCGCATCTTTGGCGACGCCCAATGCAACGGCAAGCTTTGCTTTGTTTTCTTCAATCTCTGTGATGTCGTCCAGTGTCGCCATCAACCCTTGGCCGGGAAACGGATTGCAGGTCACCGTGAAGGTTGAAAAGGATTCTGTCTCGTCGTTGTGTCGTCGGAGCCGAAGAATACGTTCGGAGATCAATTTTTCTTCCCGCATGGCTTCACTCCACGGCCATTCGGTTTTGTCATCACCAATTTCAAACTCGAGAGAACTGATCGGTTTTCCGAATAGATCGTCGGAGGTTTGACCCAGGGCGTTGCACAGTTGTTTGTTCGCGATCAAGATTCGTTCGCGATCGTCAATGATCACCAACCCTTCGGCGAACGTGTCCATGAACGATCGCACGTTGTCCGGAATCGCACCCTCGGGATTCAGGGCCGAAACCATTCGCTTTAGGAAATACGAAAATTGAAGAAAGCAAATTGGAACGGTCAGCGCTAACAGGCCCCAAATTCCATAACGTGCCCATCCCAGTTCAGCTTTGGGATCGGTGAAAGCGATTTGAAGGTTGCCCCAGGGTTGCCCGAAGCGAAAGATGGGCACCGCAATATTAGATGCAAAAAGGTCCGGATCGGATGACCAGAAGGTCGAATGCCCAGACGTTTCAAATTTCACGTTGCCTTCGGAGTCGACCAGACGAACCGATCGCAAACTGTCGTTTCGGTCCACGAGTGCCTTGACGGCTTTTTCAAAACCCTCCGAGTTACCGCTTGCGACCATTGCGGTACCGTTGATGGCCAGTGCCTCACAGAGTGAGATCCGACCTTTCATCAGTTGTTTTCTGTCGTTCGGAACGACTCCGATCCAGTCGGCAAAAAGCACCGCACCGGTAAAAATAGAGACCAGGGTTAGGGCAAGGCGATAGCGGATTGGGATTCGCGCGTAAAGTTTCAGCATCGTTGCTTATCACTCCGATTCTTGACCGTCGGATTGGTCAAGTTTTCTTCGCTGGTCCGCAATAACATCTTCCAAACTCTCGTCGTCCTGTGAACGAAGCCCTTGCATCAAAACCAACGGATCCATACGAGACCAAAGTGGCCGCTGTTGCCAAAACCCTAATACCAAAAAGCCATTCCGCAGCCACGCCAACGCAATCACGGTGAATCCTCCCGTTGCCGCGCCGAACGAGCCGACAATCAATTGTTCGCCTTCCAGCAGTGATTCCAACTGAAAATGATTGTTATCCAGTTGATCCCACATCTCTCCCGGTGAACCGAGTACGGCATAGTCGCCCCACTGGTACAATCCCGTCATCACATTTTCGTTTCGATCCGCAACCGCCGATCCGTCTCGTGAGTTGGAGGAACTGATCGAATCGATTTCGCGAACCCGATCCTCCAGAGTTCCACGATCGATCGAACGCCCGTCATCGTCGTTGGTATCCGCTCGAAAACTGACCAACCTCGTGCTGCTATCTTCACTGATCGGGACAGTCGTGGAACCTGTTGAGTCCTCCATCTCGGTCGGCGTGGTTCCCCCGCCAACGATCGATGTTGTGACATCCGTTCCGCCAGAATTTGTTTCCGTTCCCGACGAACCGTCCCCAGTTCCATCGGATGTTTCATTTTCTGCCGATGAACCTGTATCGGTCGGTTCACCACCACTTTCACCGTTTGACCCCGTCGAAGCTCCGGGTGTATTGATCGGCGGGGCGATGACGATTGTGACGGTAGCAACATTGCTGAGTAATGCTCCGTCGTCGGCCTGCCAACTGAAACTAACGGTCCCAAAGAACTGGGATTCAGGTGTATAGCGGAACGACCCGTCACCGTTCAATTCGAGTGTGCCTGACTTGGGTCCGTCGACCAAAACGGCTTTCAGTATATCCCCGTCGATATCACTGGACGCCCCTTCGAAAAGCTTGGTTCCAACCACCAAAGTTTCGCCGAACGGAATGTTGCGAGTCTGATCACTCAGCGTGGGTGCGTCGTTGAAGTTGTCAATGGTCGGCGTCTGCTTCGAGACCACTGTTTCCTTGGTTCCGTGTAGATCGACGTACGTGACTCGAACCGATACGTTGTGTCCAACGTCATCAAGGGTCAACACGTAGGTGCGGTCGGTCGCCCCGATGATCTCCGTTTCATCGCGAAGCCATTGGAAATCGGCCGAGCTTGGTAAACCGTCGTCGTCACTCACGCTGCCGATGGTTGCGACCAGTTTATCTTTTTCGACAAACGTTCCGGCGATCGCTGGAAGGCCGTTTGGCAAGTCATTGACGTTGGCAATCGGACCGACGGGAGAAGATTCCATGATCGTCAAGTTCCCACGATCATCCGTAAACCCAACTTTCACGGACAGGTTCCGCCCGACATCTCCGTCGTCTGGTGTGTACGTCGATGATGTTGCCCCGGCAATTGCCACACCGTTATTGAGCCACTGGAAAGTGAAGTTCGGCGTCGTCAAACCGTCGGGGTCTGCGATGCCGGTTGTCATTGCGGTCAGCGTTGAATCTTCG
>JAGQPO010000381.1 GCA_020426665.1 Planctomycetales bacterium | reverse complement strand
CGAACTGCTTGTTGGCTCGGCGACTGGCCGAAAAAGGTGTTCGATTCATTCAGCTCTATCATCAAGGCTGGGATCATCACGGAAACATTCCCGGCGGGATGAAAACCCAATGCAAAGACACCGACCAACCGTCGGCGGCGCTGCTGCAGGATTTAAGACAGCGAGGACTTTTGGAGGACACTCTGGTGATCTGGGGCGGCGAGTTCGGACGCACCAATTATTCGCAAGGCACGCTAACCGCGACGAATTATGGGCGTGACCATCATCCGCGCTGTTTCAGCATGTGGATGGCCGGTGGTGGGATTAAGCCGGGCGTCAGCCACGGCGAAACATGCGAATTCGGTTACAACGTTGTTTCCGATGGCGTACACGTTCGAGATTTCCATGCGACACTATTGCATTTGATGGGAATCGACCATGAGCGGTTCGCCGTAAAATTCCAAGGTCTCGACGCTCGTTTGACGGGCGTTGAGCCGGCTCGCGTCGTGCAAGAGATCTTGGCGTAGACCAACTTCAAAAAATCGAGATTCCGTTGAACTCACTGCGATTTAGAAAGAAACATACGAAGGTCGGCGCGCGGCCCGGTACGCTGGTCATTCCTAAAGATGCGCCGCAGCCCAAGATTTCGTCGATTCATTATTCTGAAACGGAACATCGAACGTCCGCGGTCGATTCCATCGACGACCTGGCAAGCTCACTGTGCGACGGTGAGGTGACGTGGATCGACATCCAAGGTTTTGGCGATCGAACGATCATGCGAAAGGTCGGCACGATGTTCAACTTGCACCCGTTGTTGTTGGAAGATGTCGTCAACGTGCCGCAGCGCGAAGCGATCAACGAGCTTGTTCGTGGTGACCACCAGATCATTAGCGAAGAGGTCGGCGTCTACCTGCGAGACACGTATGACCATTGCATTCAAACATCGGAAGTCGCTGAAATGTATCGCGAGATGGTGACCGGACTGATGAACACCTACCTGTCATCGGTTGCCAATCGAACGAACGAAGTGATGAAGGTGCTAACGATCATGGCCAGCATCTTTATCTCACTTACATTCATGGCGGGCATCTACGGAATGAATTTCGAGCACATGCCGGAATTGAAATACGAGTACTCGTATACGATCCTGTGGATCGCGATGGGCGTTGTGGCATCGGGCATGCTGTTGTTTTTCTGGCGCAAGGGTTGGATCTTTGAACGCAGGCGTTGATCCCGCAACAATCATCCTATTCCCCCAGACAATAAAGAAACCGGTCGGACCGGATCAGTATTCGTTTGCCAGTCACGACCGGGCTGGCGTTGAATTGGCCTCCGTCGCCCAGGTCATTGGTCGCGACAAGCGAAAACTCCGGCTTTGCGTCGACGACAAAGGTCCGTCCCGATCGGTTGGTGTAATAGACTTTACCGTCGGCAAGCAACGATGACGCATAGACTTGGCCGCCGCGATTCATTCGTTGCTCGTAACGTAGTTCCCCCGTTTCGGCGCTCGCACAGTATGCGATCCCGATCTGGTCGTGCATCCAATACAGGTGCCCGTCATGATAGATCGGTGAGGTGACATTCGATCCCTTCATGCTTGTCCACAAGCGGTGTGTGCCGGTGACATCCCCGCGTCCGCCCAGTCGAATCGCCAACGATGCGGTCCCCGAACGACCTCCGAAGACATACACCACGCCATCGGCGGCGACCGGACTTGGAACCATGTACCAGGTAATCTCGGAATCGCAACTCCAAAGCTGTTTTCCCGTCGCGGGATCTAATCCGATTACTCGCTTCGGAACCGAGATGACCAATTCGTCGGTTCCATCGGCGGACTTCGCGACCAGCGGTGTGTTCCAAGCCTCTTTGATCCCATCAACGGACCATTCCGGTTCACCCGTCGTGCGATTCAGAGCGATCAAGGATTCACTTTCCACACTTGCGTTGATCAAAACCAGATCTTTGTACAACACGGGAGACGCCGCTGTGCCCCAACCATGGGTGCGTGTGCCGACATCGGCATTCCAAACTTGATTGCCGTGATGGTCGAATGCGTAAACCCCGGACTTACCCAAAAACGCATAGACATGATCTTCATCGACGACTGCGGAGTTTGCCGCATAGCCGTGGTCGCGAATGCTTTCCTCTTCTGGTAACACAGCAGCGACCGTCTTCTGCCAGATGAACGAACCGCTGTTTCGATCGATACAAATCAAACTTCGCACCAAGTCATCAAGTTTCCCTTGCGGCTGTCCGGGAACCAGATACCCGTTGAATGCGGTCAAATAGATATGGTCTCCATAAACGACCGGAGTCGAGGCACCGGCGCCTGGCAATTCAATCTTCCAAACAACGTTCTGTTGGTCAGACCACGTTGTTGGCAGCCCCCTGGCGTCGGC
>JAGQPO010000380.1 GCA_020426665.1 Planctomycetales bacterium | reverse complement strand
CTCCGGCTTTGCATTCGGGGGAATTGGTCCGGCGCCGTTGGATACACTCAACTGGTCGCTCAACGATGACATCGATATTGGTGGTGGATTCGTTTTCAACAACGCCGACAACACGTCGACATCGATTCCACACGTCTCGATCGTAGGAAACCTGGGCGGAGACCGATCGGACTTGTACCAGTTCACCGTCGCCAACGACTTTGATCGTGTGATTTTGGATATCGACGGAGGACACACCTTCACACAGGCTTTGGATCCTGACTCGGAAAACATTGTTTTCGTAAACGATCCGAGCAGTATCGACACGACGATGCGTCTGTTCCGCCTCGATCCAGGCGGATACACACAAGTCTACTCGGACACACAATCGTCAACACTTGACGGTCGAAGCGGCAGTAACAGTTCGCTCGATCCGTTCTTCGACAGTTTTGACTTCGGCACACCGAGTCTGATTGCCGGAAACTATGTTGTGGCAATCTCGCAATCTCAAGTTGCGGTTTCGGTCGACGCAAACACCGGAGCGATCGTCACAGCAACCACCGATCCGTTGACCGGTCCGCTCGACTACGTGCTGCACGTTTCGGTCGAAGACCATGCGTTGCCGCCGGGAGTCATCGGCAATCAGACGCTGCAGTACAACCGATTGACGATGTCCACTCCGTCGACGATCACCAGCGAAGCCTTTGACCTGACCGGGTACGTGGCCGAAGACTTGCCGACGTTCTACTTCAATTACCGCTTTGATCCACTGGTCGACCCGACACTGTTCCCCGGTCAAACCACCGACCAGGCACAGATTCGCATTTTCAGTAATGAGAACCCGATCGGACGACTGATCGCCAACAACAACACGCTGCAGGCTGATGATTCGTGGTATCAGTTCCGCGAAGACCTGGGCGACTTTGCCGGCGATAGCGGAATCCGGATCGAAGTGACGTACAATCCGATTCAGGGGTTAAGCGTCGATAGCGACGGATTGTTGTTGGACGATTTGATCGTCGGTTTTGCCGAACGCGGCGAGACGATCTTTAACACACCCGGCGGCATGGATGAATTTGTCGGTTTTGGAACCGGAGGTGCAGGTGAGTATCAACTGGAAACTCGTCCGGCTACCGAGTACGCCGCGACGACCGCGTTCGGCGGCGTGAATCTGGTCCAAGACTTTGACACCAATGACCGCCACGTCCAAGCGATCACGATTGTCGCGCCCGCGGGAAGCCAAATTGCCGACGGCGACACGATCGTTCTTGGCGACGGTGCATCCAATCAAGTATTCGAATTTACGACGACACCGGGCACAATCCAGTTCGGTAACACGCCGATCGTTTACAACCTGACCGACACGCCGGCTCAGGTTGCCCAAGCCATTCGTACCGCGATCACCCAACAGACCGGTATCAACATCGAGGCATCTTCGTCAGCCGGCCAAGACAATGAGCCGTTGACCGATGGACGACTGTCGTTGGCCGGAAGTGCACGGGGAAGCTTTGTCGCGATCGATTCGGTCGCGGATGCTCCGCCGGTCGGAACTTCACTCGGGCGAGACGCGGATGGAAATTTGTTGTTGCCGGCAATTTTGCACAACGGCAGCGGTGATTCAAACTACCTGCGCACACAGGGCCAAGTCATCATCGATTCGAACACCATCAGCGATGTTCGCGCGATCGGTATCTGGTCCGAACCCGGTATTCGCGACGTTGATCCGGAAGACATTCGCGACAACAACTTCACCTTCGGCAACGGCGTTAGTTTACCGTTGATCGACGGCAATCATCCGTTCCTTCAGATGCCGCCGGTCGGTAATGCGTATCCTGGTTACGTCCGCAATTTGCCGAGCCTGAACGATTCGGTTCTCGGCGGCTTGGCACCCGGAATTGTTGTTTCCAACAACACGATTGACCACGCCGGCTATGCCGGTATCAAAGTCGATGGTGAATCGGCGCCGTTCGTCCTTGATGTCTTTGACTTGATCGACGCAGCCGCGTTAGACCCTGGCATTGCCGGTGCAGGGAACCGAACCATTCTCGAAGGTGCATTGCTGACGATTGACGCCGGCGGTACTCGGGTGACATTCGAGTTTGAAGAAATCGACGGTGTACCCGGCCCCACCGGATCGGGAACTCAGGGCGGCAACGGCGTTCGCGACGGGCACGTCCCGATTTACTATCGTGAAGACACCGCATCGGGATACAACCGCACCGGCGCGGCGGATCGCGTTTCTTATTCTTCGATCGAACTTGCCATGTCGATCATGCAGTCCATCCAGGGCAGCATCCTGATGACCAACGGTTTGGTCGAACTGGTCACCGCGACGATCGGCCCATCACCGTATCGCCGTAACCGGGCGTTCGAGTTCCTGCAACAAACGCCGATGAGCTATGATAGCGCGGCGGTTTACCTGCAAGGCGTTAGTCAGGTCTACACGTCGCCGCCCGGACAAAACGCGGTTCAATTCTCACAGGCGCCTGTCGCTGAATCGGTTCAGCCATTCGCCCGAATCATCAACAACACGATTTATGGATCCGACGGTCGCGAAAGCCTGTTCCCAGAGTCAAACGACGAACCGAACGACGTCATCAAATCGGCGATCGACACCAAGCTGGGCGAAAGCCACCGAAGCCTGTACACCAGCACCGCGGCGATCGGCGACAACAACGGCCCCGTCTCGCCGGCCGGTGACGTCGACTTCTATCAGGTCGACCTGAACGTTGGCGACCGATTGGTCGTCGATATCGATACCGCAGTCGGTGGCGCCAACACCGCCGTTCAGATCTTCAACGAGCTGGGCGAACGTCAGACATTCATTGACGCAAACGGTAATCAGGCGGTCGTCAACCTGTCGGGAACCGCGCCGGACCACTTGGATCCTGCTTCGACCGGCTTTGTCCTTGTTCCCGATGCGGTCAACACACTCGATCCGTTCATCGACTTCTTCGCACCGAAGAAGGGAATCTATTACGTCGCCGTCAGCGCCGAAAGCAACCTGGGCTATGACCCCAATGCACTTTCGGGCCGCATCGGTGATGCTGCAGACTTGGGAACGTACACGATCAATTTGGAAACGTACGCACCTCGTACGCACGTGATCAGCGCCAATACGGGACGCGCAACCGGCATGGTCGGCAGCGACGTGATTGGGACGACCTTTGTCGTCACCCAAGTCGCGGATCTGCCGCCGAACTTTATCGTCAATGGCGTCACCAACGCCAGGACGTTCGAGTTCGTTCCGATCGGTGGTGCCGCCCAGGCCGGAAATGTCCCGATCCCGGTTGCCGATGCTAATCAGGCGGAAGACCGTTTGCCGGATATCATGCGAGCGATCAGCAACGCATTGGAGCCACGCAACGGTAGTAACAGCACCGCGTTCGCTCTGAACGCTTCGCCGCTGCCGAACAACGATTCGCTGGCGGTTCCCGGTCCGATCGCCCGAGTTCGAGCCACTGCCCTGGGCGGTTACGAAGCTGACAACCCAGGCATCGCCAACATGACCCGTCGTGGACTCGAAAACGGTGTCATCATGACGCACCGGGACGGGTTGGGAAATGTCCACGATTTCCACAGCACCACGGTTCTGTTGCGTGACACGATCGGTTACGGTCATGACCGCCGAACCACAGCCGGCACCGGAACGACAGAAAACTATGTTTATGTCGAAAATGCGGCCAAGATTGAATTGAGTCCTCAAGCGATCGCAGCTGGGCTGCGGTTGGACCCGGCACCTGGATTCGATACCGATCAATTGATCAACGAAACAGGCATTATGGTGACCGCCGGTGCCAGCCCGGCGATCCTGAACAACGTACTGTTGAACCTGCACGAAAGTGTTGTGATCGAAGAAACCACCAACGCCGGATTTGGTTTCGGCAGCGGAAGTGGCGCCGACAATCAGCTCAAGCCGATGGAAGCGGTCGTTGTAGGTTCCGTCTTCCAGTACGACGAACCGACTCCGAACGTGTTCACTAACGCTCCCTCGATTACCGTCGGCATCACAACCGACGCCGGAATCGGACCGAGTAACATCAACGGCGGATCGGATGACTTCAATATCACCAATGCCGATGGCGTTGATACGTTGGTCAATCCGGGCGGTGACAACTTCTTGCCGGCACCGTTCTCGTCGGTCATCGACAGCAATGTTGATTCACTTCGAGAGCGAAGTGCATTGGAAAGTCTGCGACAGTCGATCGGTATTCCGATCAGCAACGTGTTGGCGCCGACCCGTGACGTCACCGGCGTCAAGCGGGCCGACAATCCGAACTTCCCCAACAGCGGTCAAGGTTCGGCAATCTTTGGTGACCGTGGATCGACAGAACTGGCTGACCTGGTTGGACCTGTTGCAATTGCCGAATCGCCTCGCGATAACGACGCCGAAGGAGTCGACCACGATCCCAACATCAGCTTCATCAGTTTGGAAGACGGAGTTTACGAAGAGTTTCGAATTCAACTTCGCGACTCGGGTGACTCGTCCGATCCGTTTGCCGGATCGGGAATCGACAACAGCACCGTTGTCGTTGCCGAGATCCCCGGAATTCGACCCAGTGGATCGAACATCACGCTGTTCGAAGATGATCGTTTGCTGACCGAAGGGTTGGATTACACGTTCAACTACGACGAAACGAAAAATACGATCACACTGACGCCGCTGGCGGGAATCTGGAACAGCGATCGTGCGTACCGTATCGAAATGAACAACCGGGATCGCACGGTGCTTGTCGCGCCCAGTGCAGACCGAGTGTCTGACGGTGAGCAAATCACGATCACCGACAGCAACGGTGGCCAAGTCGTGTTTGAATTTGAATCCGGATTCCTGATCCAGATGCCGGAACCGTTGACGGTGCATGTTCCGCGTGAGGGTACCAATCAAGGCGGCCTGATCGACGGCGGAATCTTTACGATCAACGACGGTATCAATCCGGTTGTCGTGTTCGAATTTGATTTGGACGGAACGACTCTGCCCAGCAGTATCCCGGTCTCGTTACCGACCGCGCCGACGCCGACGGAAACAGATCAATTGGAAATCTTCTTGGCGACCATCGCCGGGAACATTGAAACTGCGATCCAAGGCGTGATTGACAGTCCAACGATTAACCTGAACGTTGACGTCCGCGTCGTAGGAACGTCGGTTGTGATTGGGGCGGAACGCAACACTCGCATCGACGTTTCGACCAGCGGTCTGATCACAGCACCCAGAACTCTCGGGTTGCAGGTTCCCGCATCCGGCGCTGATGTCGGCGGCGTGTTGCCGGGTGAAACGTTTGTGATTGACAGTGGGACCTTTGTCCAGGGATTCCAGTTCGTTGATGCGTCACGTCCGAATCCAGCACCGGGATTCATCGGCGTCAATATCGACCCGAATCCCGGCCCACCGACGATCCCTCTCAATGCCGCACAGGTGGCCAGTGCCATTCAGACCGCGATTTTGAATTCGTCGCTGGGTTTGACGCCGACGATCGTCGGCCGAACGGTGTACCTGAATTTGCCGACCACCGGATCGGCGACCGTGCCGAGCGGGCAACTGCGTGCCGTGGGAGTCAGTCGAACGCCGGCTGACGGTGATTTGATTACCTTCACGCCGACCGACAACAGCGGTCCGGTGATCTTTGAACTTAACCGTACCGACGAACGTGATTCCAGCGGTGCGATCATCGACCCGATCAACGGTGACGGTGTCGCACAAAACCACATTCCGATCAACTTCACGCGAGAAACGACCGGAAACGAACTGGCTTCGATCGCTGCGGGTGAGATTCAAGCTCGAACCATCGCCGGATTGTTGTCCAACGATATCGATGCGATCGACGGTGGTATCCTGAAACTCGGTGGACAAACCGGACTGCAATTGTCGGTTTCCGGAAACAGCCTGGAAGTCGTCGGCTCGCCCGACGTGACCGGCCCGTCAACGTTGGAAGTCTTTGGTCCGTTGTTGATGCAGGTTCCGTTTACGGCACCCAATGACGGCGACAATTTCTTGATCTATGACGCGCTGGGAACGCCGATCAATTTTGAGTTCGATTCGGACAACATCCTGAACAACGCGGCCGCGGTTCGTATCTTGTTCTCACGTTTTGATGATCAAGACACCGTTACCATCGCTGTCGTCAACGCCATTAATAATTCGACCGTAGGATTGACCGCGACCAATCTGGGTGGCGGAACCATCTCGCTGGGACTGATTCCGCTAAACCGAGTGGACACGACGAACGCATCGCTGACGACCCAACGGGGAATTGTCAGTGACGGTGAATCGGTGACGATCACTCAAGGTGCACTGTCGGTGACCTATGAGTTCGAATCGGTCAACAACGGCGGCGGTGTGAACGGAAACAACGTTCCGGTTCCGTTCCAGCCCGGATCAACCACGCTGGACGTGGCCAACAGCTTGGCCGCCGCAATCAATAACAATAACGGCGGACTGAATTTGAGCGCCCAAGTGACGCCGGCCGGATTGGTCGCGTTGAAAGACTTGCCGGGTACGGTGGTTGATGTGACCGCCGCCCCGTCGCTGATTCTGACGGGTGTTCCCGGTGGTGCGATTCCGATCAGTATCTCGCCGGCCGACACTCCGTTCCAGATCAAACAAGCGATGCTTTCGGCGATCAACTCGGTCAATCGAGGTCCCGACGGCGTTGTCACAACCTTGGCCGCCCAAGACCGTGGTGGTGCGACGTTGTTCGTTGAGAACGGAATCATATTCGACGGTCCGGTCACCAGCTTCTTCCTGCCCGCGATCCGCGACGTACAGAACAATCCGTTGGAGGCAAACCGCGAGGACAACACGACGCAGTTCACGATTTTGATGCCGACCGTCGGGTTGGACTACGGGGATGCTCCCGATCCAGTCTTAAACGTTCCGGGCCGCTATCCGACCCGATTGGAAAATGACGGGGCGCGGCACGTGGTCACCAGCGATCTGTTCTTGGGCAAAACGATCGACGCCGACGTAAACGGCCAATCATCGGTTGCCGCCGACGGCGACGATGCGTTGACCAGCGTTACCACCACCGGAACGTTGTTCTCGGTTTCGACCGTCGGCAATTCGACGGCCGTGAACGTCAACATTGCAACCGTCGATCCGACGTTGCGTGACGGCGACACGATCACGATCAACACCGGTGTCACCGCCGCAACTCTTGAGTTTGATTTGAACGGAAGGTTCGACGAAGACAATTACGCGATTCGGCCGACAGACCCGACTTCGGCAGATTCGATTCTTCAAGCCATTGCGGCGGCGATCGCCGAAAGTCCGGTTCAACCTGCGTCGATCGAATTTGTTTCGACAAGTATTCTGATCAACGGTGATGACGAGGACGGCGTGTCCTTTGCCAGTTACCGAAACCCAAGCGGCGTCTTCAACACCAATGTCGTGACGCCGATCTCATTCACCGTCACCGGTAGCGGGATTCTGCAAGGCTGGATCGACTACGACGGCGACGGCGATTGGTCCGACAGTGAATCCATCGCGTTCTACGACGAGGGCGCCGACCCGACGACCGCCACGCCGCGGACTTCGTTGGCGCTAACCGGTGACGGAACGCGTTCGTTCACGTTCGACACCTACATTCCCGATTCGGCACCTGCGCCGCTGTTTCCGACGTTCACGACGGCTCGATTCCGGTTCTCACGGTCCGGCCAACTGACGCCCCAAGGTCTGGCCCTCAGCGGAGAAGTCGAAGACTATCGTGTCTTGTTGCTCGACGGAGCCCCGCCGCAATTGACACCCAGTGAAATCACTCGACGTTTCACCGTCAGTGAAGGTCAGGTGTTGCAAGCCTTGGACGCTAATGGTTCGCTGACCGGCAGCATCACGGCCGATGACGGTCTGCTGGCCGGCGTCGTCGATCCGGATGGTGACAACGTCGCGATCCTGCCCGAGGACGCGATTGTACGCAACCTGTTCACCGAAAACGGCACCTTCGCCGGCGAATTGGATTTGCAGACCGATGGTACGTTTACCTTCCGTCCCGACGAAGATTTCAACGGCAGCGTGTCTTTCAACGCTCGCGTGACGGACATCAAGAGCAATCCCGCCGAGCAGCTTGTCAATGACACTGCGATCACCGTCACAATCGACGTCTTGCCGGTCAACGACAAACCGTTTGCCACCACGACGGACGTCGAAATCTCCAGCACCATCAACGAAGACGTCGTGACGATCTTCACAGCCGAAGATTTGATCGATCCGTTCTACTCCGCCGGTCCGGCCAACGAATCCAGCCAACTGTTGGTGTTCCAGTCGGTCTCCAGCGCGAACTTGGGCAACGCGGTTTCATCACTCGGCGGCATCCTGGAAATCCTTTCGGATGGACGTAGCATTCGTTACACGCCACCGGCCGATTACAACGGTGCTACTCCCGATGTGTTCAATTTCGTGGTCGCCGACATCCCCGGCGGCAACCTGATCCCACTGGCTGCCGACAAGCCCGGAACGGTTTCGGTCACGATCAATCCCATCAACGATGCTCCCATCGTCGGCAATGATTTCTTCAACGCTGTTGAAGACGTAAATCTGGCGATCGATATCAACGGCAACGGAACGACAGTTGGGATTCTGGATAACGATCGTCCAGGACCTCAGAACGAAATTGATGCTCCGGAAAGCCAGACGATTTCGTTGGTGACAGGTCCGTTCACCACCACTGAAGGCGTGATAACCGCTCGAGGAGGTCATGTCCGTTTGGTCGGCCAGCAGCTGATCTACTCGCCACCGGGACTTTACAGTGGTCCCGACAGCTTCACGTACGAGATCGTGGACAGCCTGGGGGCCCGCTCCACCGGTCTGGTCTCCTTGGACGTCGGTGGCGACAACGATCCGCCGAAATTCGAAGGGGTCAACGGCGAAAAGGACAATACAAGCGCGGGGGTCGACGACATCGTGCTGAGCGAAAGCAAGCCCGACGCCAGTTCGACCAGTTA
Organism: Planctomycetales bacterium; assembly: GCA_020426665.1. Lineage (GTDB taxonomy): Bacteria > Planctomycetota > Planctomycetia > Pirellulales > Pirellulaceae > Stieleria. The sequence goes on along the minus strand of JAGQPO010000380.1, from coordinate 14,342 downwards.
CGACTTGGATACTTGGTTCTCGGATCCGGAAAACGATCCGCTAACTTACTCGGTGACCAGCGGCAACCCGGCGATCGTGTCGGTCAGTCTTACCGGCAGCACTTTGACCCTGACCCAACCGGCGTTTGCCTTCGGGACGGTCCAATTGACCGTCGTTGCGACCGATACCAGCAATGTCAGTACGTCGCACGTCGTCACCGTCTCGATCGCCAATGAAAATGACTCTCCACTTGTCATTGGTTCTCTCGATCCGCTGACCAGTAACGAAGATCAGGTCATCACTCGTCAATTGCTCGGAACAATCTTCCGAGATCCCGACGGAGACGCATTGACCTACGTCGTCGCCCGACTGGGATCGATCTCGCGACCAACGCCTGCCCAAGTTGCGGCGCATCCGTTGATCCAATCGATCGATTTCCCCATCAATCCCTCCACGGGCAAACCCAACGGCCAGATGGTGATCACACCCAAGGCGGATCAGTTCGGGCAGGTGGACATCGAAATCGAAGCCTCCGACGGTGACTTCCGCGTCAATGACAGTTTCACGTTGACGGTCAACCCCGTTGCGGACGCTCCGGTCGCCAATAACGACGGCTACAGCGTTGCAATCGGTTCGGCTCTGCGTGTGCTCAATCCGGCCGATGGCCTGTTGCGGAACGACTTTGACGCCGACGGTGATCCGATCCAAGTGGACTTGAATTCGGTCTCGCAACCGTCGCTCGGAAACGTCCAGGTCAATGCTGATGGTACCTTTGTCTACACCAGTACGGCCGGTGTCATCGGTGACGTGGATACCTTCACCTACCGGATCGTCGACGCACCGGCCACCGGTTCGCCACGCTTCAGCCAAGTGCGCACCGTGACGCTGACACTCAGCCAGTCACGCTACCAAAACCCGATCCGGGGAATGGAATCAGACGTGACGGCAGACGGGTTTATCTCGCCGATCGATGCGTTGCGTGTGATCAACTTCCTGGCCCGACGCAATCCGGTCTCCGGAGCCGTCGCCGTTTCGGACATCGGAGCACCACCGCCGGACTTCTATGACGTCGATGGCAACGGTTTCGTCGCGCCCTCGGACGCGCTGGCCGTCATCAACTCCTTGGCACTTAACCAGGCCAACGGTGAAGGCGAAGGCGTCTCGCGAGAACTCGCTGCTGCCAGCACCGTGTCCTTTGCCTCGGCAACGGCCAACTACCTGCCGACCGCCAACGTGGTCCCAGTGGATGATGACGACGACGCACCGATTCTGATGACGGCGACTGAATTGAACGATGCGTTGTTGACCGCCGGCGTTCAGATCGAGTCCGCGGTTTCAGAGTCTGCCGGTGATGTGTTGGTCGACGACGCGGAGAAGACCTCGGATGAAAACGCCGTCGATGACGTCATGGCCGACCTGTTGACCGGCGGTTGGGAGGACGTGTTAAAGCTGTGAAAACCGACGTAATTCGTCCCGTCGACACATTTGTGGTCCGCCGACGTCGGCGTGACTTTAAATTAGGCACTGTCCGGCCGGGTGCTGGAATTAAAGTGTCGCCCGAATAACCAGCGGGCGTGACGGCAACGCAAACCCCACCGTTTGCGGGTCAAAACGCCCTTACTATACTAAACATTTGCACCTCCTCGACCACTTTCCTATGGCCCGTTTCCCCTCCCGATTGACGTCTGATTTGTGGCGCGGCCGACCAAAACGCCTCCGCGGATGTCGTTTCCGAGGGCGCGCCAGACCGAATCACCAGCGCCTGGTCCGATCAGGCACCCCGTTTTCTTCTGTTGGATTTTTGCCGAATTGATTTCGCCTGCGAACCTACGCCGGCGGCACTCGTTGTTTTTCTAAACGAGCCACCCTGTTTTATCATTTTGATTTTTGGGATTCCCCGATGAGCTTTCGACGTTTTGGTACTCGTGTTAGGAATATCGCCGAGCGACGCCATGATCGGCAACGTACGCAAAAGCGTTTGCAAACGCGACAAAACCTTGTTCAACAACTCGAAGATCGCCGGATGCTGGCGGGACCCGAGTTGGTGGCGATCCGCCCCGACGCCCGCGCGTTGTTGAATGACGGCGACACGTTGAACATCGCACCGTTGGAATTCAATTTGCAATTCCGCGCCGGTGCGAACCTTGATGAAGCGACCATCGATTCCCAGTCCATCAAACTGGTGCGCAGCGGTGGCGACGGAACGTTTGGAGACGGCAACGAAGTCGATGTCGCACTGGGATACGTCGGTCTGGAAAACCCTGGGTTTACGGACCCGGCCAACTTGCAACGAATCGTCTTTCGAACCGCCAGCTCGGCATCGCACAATGCGACCGAACCCTCGTACTCCTTTCCGGATGACACCTATCAGATCCAGATCTATGGTTCTGGACCGAACACGCTGACGAACCTATCCGGCGAAGCGTTCAACGGTGGCGTCGACCTGTTTGCCACCTTCCGCCTTGATCGCGGAGCTCAAGTTGTAGCGGTCGTTCCGCAACCGATCAGCCACAGTCCCTTGTCGCAGGCGTCGGACGAAATCGAGGTTTATTTTGACGACCAACCGCTGGATCCGACGCAGGTTGTCAATCCGGCCTACTATCGTCTGGTCAACACCGCCGCTTCGCTGACGACGGCTGATGATTCAACGCTACTGCCGGAAACGGTTACTTACGATTCGGCCGCCAATAAGGTGACGTTGAAGTTCGCGAGTGCGATTCCCGAAGGGACATTCCGATTAGATGTCGGACAATCCGGCGGTGACAACTCGGTCTTATCCGGTGCGATCCGAATCGGGTCTCTAAACAACAGCAATCATTTCTCGCAGAACGGATTCCTGGGTGACCTGGGCGGCACAAGCAATAACGCTGCCGATGTGGATTTGTATAACGTTCTATTGGCAGCCGGATCGACGCTGCAGGCAACGGTTGTTCCGCATGCTTCTGGTTTGAACCTGCGAGTTCGTTTGTTGGATGCCGGCGGTGCAGAACTGTTCAATGTGAATTCCGGGGCCGACGCGACCAATGTGTTGAACTTCCCGATCACCACTGCTGCGGAATACTTCATCGAGATCACCAGTGCGGACGGTACGACCGGATCGTACGCCTTGGACGCCGGTGTGATCGGCAGCCCGATTTCGACCGATGATAACAATTCGACATTCGCAACCGGTACCGATCTTGGAACACTTGGCGCCGCCGATGTCTTGTTGACGTCCAGCATTCGGCGTCAACCGATTCCGATTCCTCCGTTGCCGGGCAGCGAAGACGAACCCGGACATCGTGATATTCAGCGTGAAGCCCATATCGGCGCCAGTGGAACGACGCCGACCGTTCCGGCGCCGGTTCGCGTGATCCACTACTATTTTCCAGATACGTTGGGGACCGACACGAATGGAGATACCTATCCCAACCTGATCACTGCCAAGGAAAAGCAGATTGTGCGTGAGATCTTCGAGATCTACGCACAGCTTTCCGGATACGAGTTCATCGAATCTTCGGTAACGGTTCCCGGTGGCGATGACTTGATGATCGGCAAGGGTGACTTCCGAGCGGTCAGCCCGACGTTGGGACCCAATGACGGTGTTGCCGGGTTGGCCAACGGCAGTTTTGCGATGGTCAACGGGTCGATTTACAACCAATCCAACCGATTCTTTGGCGACGGATTTACCTCCGTCATGTTCCATGAAATCGGTCACTCGCTGGGACTAGGGCACTCCTACGACATTCCTTCCAACCAAGGTTCCGGCGTTCCAAACGATGTCTTGCCCGGTGACCACGACGTTGTTCACTTGCAGCGCATCGTACCGCCGAATTCGACCGACATCGACATGTACAACTTCACGCTCTCCGAGCGTGGACGGTTGACCGCGGAAACGATTGCCGAACGTCTGTCGACGCCAAGTTTATTGAACACGTCGATCTCTCTCTATCGACAAGTCAACGGTGTGTGGGAATTGGTCGCCCGCAACGATCAATATTATGGTGCCGATTCGTTCCTGGACTTGCAACTCGATGCGGGCACCTACTCGATCGGCGTCAGCAGCACCGGCAACACCAGTTACGATCCACGTGTTCCCGACTCCGGATTCGGCGGAACGACTGATGGTGCCTACGACCTGAAGCTGTCCTTCCAGGCCGACCAAGACGGAACGATGTTGGACGCAACGGGTACGCCGTTTGATGGTGATGCCGATGGTCGACCCGGCGGACTTTATTCGTTTTGGTTCCAGTCGACCGATCCTGCGTCGACGATCTATGTCGACAAATCGACCGATACGACTGCCGGCCCCGAAGGAAGCGGAACTCTCGCGGATCCATACGACACGATCGAATTCGCGTTGCAAAAGGCAGGCGATCGCATCGTTGTGCCCGTTGATGGTCACAATTCGATCAGTGTCGGCGAAGGGTTTGTCATCGATGACGGAATCAACGTCGCCACGTTCCGTTTCGGGACAGCCGGCTTGAACCCCGTTGATTTGACGGGTGCGACCAGCCCGGCTGACGTGGCATTGGCGATCCAAACCGCCGTGAACAATGCAATCGCCGGCGGTCGTTTAATCGGATCGGTGACGGTTAATGTTTCCAATCGCATTGTTCAGTTCTCGGGCATCGACAACTTGAACATCGCGGCGTCACCGACGTTACTCGCTACGCCGAATCTGGTTCGTATCCTGGCCAACGGTGGACAGGATCAAGACATCAGCACTGCGAGCGACAACCGTCCGTATTTGGTTGGACTTGACACATCGGGCAACCCGCTGGCCGATGGTGCTGAGTTTCTGGTGCCGCAGGGCGTCAACGTGATGATCGAAGCGGGAGCATTGCTGAAGATGCGCCGCGCTAACCTGGATGCGGGTTCTTCGTCGGCCAACATCAGCCGCAGTCAATCGTCCATCCAGGTTCTCGGAACTCCGGAGCTGTCGGTCTTGTTCCGATCTTATCACGACGACACCGTCGGCGGAGATTCGGACGGCGTCGGCCCCGCCACGTCGTCGGGTGACTTCGGCGGGATCGTCTTCCGTGGCGATTCGGATTTGGATTCCGACGGTATCTATTTGAACTACGTCAACCATGCCGACATCAACAACGGCGGCGGCGACGTGTTCGTCGATGCGAACGAATTGCCCTTTGCGCCGATCTACGTCACGGACGCCCGACCGACGTTGTCGTTCAACCGCATCACGTCGGCCAAAGGGCCGGCGATTTCTGCCAGCCCCGATTCGTTTGACGATTCACTCGGGCGGATCGGTCCTGACATCGACGGTAACTACTTGTCGGACAACGAAATCAACGGTCTGTTCATTCGCGTGAAAACGCCGCTCGGATCGACGATTGACAAGTTGGATGTTTCGGGGCGATTTAATGACACAGACATCACGCACGTGTTGAGCGAAAACCTGATCATCTCAGGTGCAGCCGGCGGGCCATTGTTGACGGCCGGCGGAACCTTGGTGGCTCGTGCCGGTGGACGCTTGGTCGTTGATCCGGGCCTGGTATTGAAATTGGACCTTGCCCGCATCGAAGTCGAGCGTGGTTCCGGTGCGTTGATCGCCGAAGGTACCGAAAACCGTCCGGTGATCTTTACCTCCACCGCGGATGATCGCTTCGGTGGAAGTGGCGAGTTCAACACCGATGACACGGGCAACCCGCTGCCGCTGCCCGGTGACTGGGGAGGAATCTATTTCGGTGCCGCAACCTCCGGCAGCATCGACAATGCGTTGATCGCCTACGGTGGTGGAACGACGCCGATCGAAGGCGGTGCGGCTGCATTCAATGCGATCGAAATCCATCAAGCGGACGTTCGAATTGCCAACAGCGTGATTGATTCCAATGCCGGTGGTGGAGACGGCAGTCAACGTAACGGTCGTGGCGCCAACCAAAATGCTGCGATCTATGTCCGTGCGGCTCAGCCGATCATCGTTGACAATACGATCATCAACAACCGCGGACCGGCGATCAACATCAACGCCAATGCGATGCGTTTTGAAACGCAGCGTGACACCGGGCGTACGACCGGTCCTGTGGACCGCTATTCGCAGTTCGACGACAACACCGGTCCGTTGGTTCGACTGAATCGACTGGATGACAATTCCGTCAACGGGATGCAGGTGCGCGGCGAATATTTGACCACCGAGACGATTTGGGACGACACCGATGTCGTACACGTGTTGGCCGGCGAAGTCGTTGTCGGAAATCTGCACACCTACAACGGATTGACCCTCAAGAGCAGCAATGCCGAAAGTTTGGTGATCAAAGCTGCGTCCAGCGGAGGCGGTTTCACGGCAACCGGCAGCCCGCAAGAAATCATCGATCGGGTCGGCGGCACGATTCACATCCTGGGAACGCCCGGGCACCCGGTCTTGTTGACTTCGATCAGCGACGATTCGGTCGGCGCCGGTTTCACACCCAGTGGTGACTTGAGCAGCAACACGAACAACTCCGTTAATCCGACAACCGGTACTCCCGGTGATTGGCGAGGTTTGTTGTTCGACGAATTCAGCAACGATCGCAACGTTTTGGTTGTTCGTGAACTGGAAAATCCGTTGACCAACGGAAACGATACGAACCGTAACACTGTCGTCGCGCAAAACCTTGGCGTGCTGGCACCCGATGAGAAGAGCGGTGACGAAAACCGTCGACTCGGGTTCGCGGTCAACGGCTTTATTAGCCCGACCAATGCGGACGATGTCGACGTCTACAGCTTCATCGGCACTGCGGGTACCGAAGTCTGGCTTGATATCGACCGTACCAACACGAATTTGGACGCGATCATTGAAGTGGTCAACGCGACCGGTACCGTGCTCGCGCGGTCGGTCCGTTCCGGCACCGCCGACCCGGGCAACCTGAATGCCGACACGCTGACCAAAAACCCGTTGCTCGGCGGTGACCACTACACCCAAAACTTCCGCGACCCTGGGATGCGATACGTATTGCCGGGTACTCCTGGGGCTACCGGAACATACTTCGTTCGTGTACGCAGCAACCCTGCAACGGCCGGCAACATCAATGTGCTTGCCGGCGAAAGTCGCGGCGAATACCAACTGCAAATCCGATTGCAACAGGTGCAAGAGTTCCCCGGTTCGATCGTCAAGTTTGCCGACATCCGATATGCAGCGACCGGCATCGACGTTCGTGGGCTTCCAGCACACAGTCCACTGATTGGTGAGGCAGGTGAGTTGCCGGCGGCCAACGATACGTTTGCCACCGCGCAAACGCTGGTCAACCTACTTGAAACCGATGTTGCGGCGCTAGGGATCTCGGGCAACCTGGCAAGTGGCACGGATGCGGATTGGTATGAATTTGAACTGACCCAAACCGGAGTCCAGTTGATCGCAGGTGTCAACGACGGAGCGGGTACGATCGCCGTCGTGCTGGACATCGATTATTCGGACAAAGCGGTTCGCGCCGACACGACCGTCGCTGTCTTTGACGAGAACCAAAATCTGGTTTACTTCGGTGGCGAGTCCAACATCATTGACGACCAACCGGTCGGATTGACGGGAAGCATTGATGATCTGAGTCGTGGTTCGTTGGGAAACAAGGACGCTTACATCGGCCCGATCCACTTGACGCCGGGAACCGAGGCGACCCCGAAGCGATACTACGTCGCGGTGATGAGCGACCGTCAAGTCCCATCGGCGTTGACCGGAGTCTTCCAAGCCGCACCGGCAAATTCGGCAAACGGATTGGTCCGTCTGGAGCCGGTCAACTCGGTTGTTCGAATCATTGAAGACCACCTCGGGTTCCAAGGTTACTCGTCTCGCGGCGGTGTCATCGCGCCGCGTACTCCCACGGGGCTGTTTGATCTTTCCAGCACAACGGCCGTCGATGTCAACGTCCAACCGTTCCGTCTGGAAGACGTTGCTCTCTATGTCGGTACGGACCGCGTGGAGGACAACAACAACCTCGGCAACAACGACCACCTTTACACGGTCAATCCCTACCAGAGTTCTCGTTGGTTGACTCGCGTCACAAACGCCAACGGTATCAACGGCGGAGTCGACGATGTCCAGGACATCGTGATTCGAACCGACGGCCGCATGTTCGGTTATCAACGGCTCAACGGCAATGCATCAAGTGTCGGAGCGTTGGTCGAGTTAGATCCGGAAACAGGAACCATCATTTCGGCCGCCCCTGATAATATCGCCGGGCAAAGTCCGACTCCGAATGCCGGCTCCTATGCGACGAACATTGAAAGTGCCGTCTCAAGAGATCGACGCGCCAATCAGTTCACGACATCTGACGAAGTCGACGCGCTGACGTTCCGCAGGACCGGAGTCACAGGGCCTGCCAGTGCGCCGGTGCCTGAATACGACGTCTACTATTCGGTACGCGAATCCGACAATTCATCAAAGCTGTACCTCGGACGTCAGGACGGTGATGCGAGGCTGGATCCAAACGACCCCTACGGTTTCCGAGGATACATTCAGCCCGCTGGCGTAACGTTTACGGAACGGCTGATCACGGTGATTCAACCGGTCCAGAACGCTCCTTCGAACGTCACCACGATCAGGCTGAAGTCCAAAATCCCGGGGACCGCCGGTGATTTCTCAATTGACTTCTTGCCACGGCCGAACAACACCAATGCTGTGGTGTCGGTCAACGGGAACATCATTGAGCTGGAAATCGGCGGAACCGGCGGACCTCCGATCACTGGCGCGCCGAGCGCGGCTGCAATTGTCGATGCGATCAACAACCACGCTGTGGCCAGCCAGATGGTGACGGCCGTCGTCTACGGCGGCAATGCAAATACCAGCGGGGACGGTGCCGACGGAACTCCGGCGATTATCTTCCGAGAGTCGCTTGTCGTCGCGGGCGATGATGGAGCGGACGGTCCGCTGTTGGGACGCGTGACCGGTTTGTCTTTCGGTAACTTCTATGGCACCGGAAATCTGTACGGTGTGACCAACGCGGGCGAGTTTCTGATCATCAACCCGAACACCGGCGTCGTGACGCAACGAATCGACACAACGAATGCGATCGGTATTGCGAACTTGGATTTCCAAGGCCTTGCACTCGGCCCGCAAAACGTCGAAGGCGGAGCGTATTCCAATACCCTGTTTGCCGTCACATCAAGCGGGCAAGTCGTTGCCTTTGATACCAGTGGAAACGGGTTCTATGCGTTCGAATCAGGTAACGCCGCCCAGGTGGTGACGACCGATTCGGGTGTGACCGGTGGCTTCTTTACGTTGACCACCGACGTCGGCGGATTTGGACGCGAGACGACGGATCCGATCGCCGTCGACGCGCCAGCCGTGGTCAGTCTAAACGAAACGCAATTAGTTCGTTCGGTTGGTGCGGGAGTGGGCGGAACGTTCACTTTGTCGTTGGTCGATGATTTGGCAGCGGTCAGCAGCCCGACAACTGTCTTGGACGGAATTCAAAACAACTTCTTCGTCCAGGACGCGACGGATTTCCCGCCGGCGCCGTTCACGATCAAGGTCGAAAACGAGCAAATGCTGGTCAATAGTGTCACTGGGGACCAGTTTTTTGTCACTCGCGGGGTCAACGGTACCGCCGCAGCTCCGCACCCCGATACGTCGACGGTTTTCGAGGTTCGAACTTCGACGACGGCCGGGGTGATTTTCCCGACGCCAAGTTCGACGCTCGCTACGGCGATTGACGATGTTACAACGACAGTTTCTGTGTCCAGTGCGGCCGCATTCCCGACAACGACCCCATTCACGATTCGAATTCAGAACGAAGAGATGGTGGTCACGGCGGTTGCGGGCAACGACTTGACCGTCTTGCGTGGACAAAATGGAACGACTGCCGAGTATCACCTGGACACCCGGCTGGTCCGAGTTCTCTCCGATACAATTACCCTGCTCGACCCGTCTCCGTTTCCCACTGCACCAGGATTCAATATCCGAATCGGCAACGAAGACATGCGCGTTGTTGGCGTCGCAGGAAACCAGTTTGATGTCATCCGCGGAGCGAACAACACCGTGGTCGGATTCCACAGCGGCGGTTCAACGGTATACAAACTTGATACGACCGCGCCGATTCCGTTCGATGCAACCACGACCGATATCGCCAACGCGTTGGGTGCATTGCCCAGCGTCGGAGGCGCCGCAAACGTAATGGTCACCGGTGGTCAGCTGACCGGACAATTTATCTCCTCGCCGCTGACCGTCGAATTCGTCGGAGCATTGGCCGCGAAGAACTTCCAGTTGATGACCGGAGACAGCAGCAAACTGGTCGGAGACGAACTGCAAGAGATCGAGCTGGATCCAATCGTTACTGGTGGAACATTCCAACTTCAATTCGGCGGACAATCAACGACCGACCTGAATTGGAATGCGACCGCAGCGGAAGTCGAAGCCGCCCTTCGAGCCCTCGCCGGCAATCGGCCCGACTTCATCGTGACCGGCACCAACCTTGCCGCCGGCCCCCTGACCGTTCGCTTCACTGGTGAATTACAGGACCAGAACGTTGCCGCCCTGGTGGCACCGGCAGCGAACGAGAACCTGCTGCAAAATGAGATCCAGTCCGTTACCACGAGCGGAGGTCCGACCGGCGGCACCTTTACGCTGAATATCAATGATCCGGCCAACGGAATCATCAATGGCGCCACCGCCGCGATCCAGTGGAATACCAACGCCGCCGGCATTCAGGCCGCGTTGGAGACCGGGATTCCCGAATTGCTGGGGAACATTAGTGTTACCGGTACGGCACTGCCGGGCGGAACAGTGCTGATCGAGTTTATTAACGCGTTTGCCGCCACCGACATGGCCACGTTCTCGTTTACGACAGCACTTACCGGCGGAACGACTCCCAGCATTGTCGTCGCCACGACGCAGACGACCGACGCCCCCGGTCCGATCATTACCGAAACCCGGCGTGGTGTTCCCGTTTCCGTTCCGATTACTGCGTCCGAAGACGGTGTTCTGAGCGTTCGCGATAGTCTGCTGGATCTGGCCAGTTTTAATCTCGGCGACATTTCGGCGGCTGGGATTTTGTCCCCGCCCGGTAACGGAGTTTCGGTGACGTTCACGGGAGCGTACGCCGGTGTTAACGTGCCGTTGATGGAAGCTGACAATTTCCTGAATGTGTTGGCTTCGGAAGCGAATGTGGTGTCGCGTTCAGCACCCGGCGCAGGCACTCCCGGCAGCTTTATCATGGACGTCTCGGGCATGAATGTTGGTGCCGCCAATCCGATCGGTCTTGCCTTCTCGCCGCTCGACTTCAACCTCTGGCACCCGACGACGCTTCGCAGCAACGACGCCGGGCACGGAATCAATGAGGCCGATGACGACACGCGCGTGCCTGGTGCCGCCAGTGTGAACTACACGACGCCGGGAAGCAGCCGAACGTTTAACCAAGGGCAAGGTGGTGTCAGTTACCAGTTCGGTTTTGAACAGTGGGTGCAAAACCAAACTTCCGGTTCCCAGCAATACCTGACTTACCTGCCGGGAGTAAACGCCCAGTACGGTATTCTGAATACCGATTTCCATGCCGACTTGAGCAGCAACTCGGCGATTGTCGGAAACTTCGGAAACGGAGTCCAAGGGTCTTACAATCTTCCCGCCGGTGCGCTTGGAACATTGACCACGGGAACGTTTGACCTGGACGGGACGGTCGATGCAGATCGTCCGACGCTGTACTTCACCTACTTCCTTGAAACCGAAGGACACAGCGGATCGAACCTCAGTTCTGACGGCGGTGACCCGTTCCGTGACAGTGCCCGCGTCTTCATCTCTGCCGACGGTGGCGCGACATGGAACCTGGTTGCGTCAAACAATTCGCAACTCAGCGCGGCCGATCCGACCAGCGGACCGGGAACCGCTGAATTACCCGGATTCCTGTCACGCTTGTCCGATGCGGGACTCAACAGTGCCACACCGCGGGCGGAGAGCCAGCAAATCGTTCAGGAGTTGTTCGACAACACCGGACAATGGCGTCAAGCCCGCGTTGACCTTTCGACCTACGCTGGACTGACCGGATTGATGCTGCGAGTCGACTTCAGCTCCGCCGGGTCGATGAACGATTCGACTCTCGGCCGCATCGACACCGAATACGATACCGCCAATGCGACGGACGTTGCAGAGTTCGGCGAATACGTCAGCACAACCGGCAACGCACGATCCATCCGCAGTCTCGATAACCAATACCAAGGTTTCTTTGTCGATGACTTCATCATCGGATATGCGGAACGTGGCGAAATGGTGACCGGCGATTCAGGTGACTCCGGCATTACCAATTTGTTTGCCGGCGGGTCACGAACTCAGGACAACGACCCTGGTCAATTCCCCGATATCGTTAACGGCCCTTATCAGCTTGAGATCCGCCGCACCGATGAGTACGTCGTCTTGACCTCTGCCGGTCCAGTTGTCGGATCGATCTTTGATACCAATGACCGCCACATCGACTCGGCAACGGAAACGGCAAACCTGTCGTTTGAACCGACGACGTTCGTGCCAAGTTTGGTTCCCGTTGATACAACAATCCTGGGCGGATTCACCGCTGCGGAGATTGAGCCATGGTCGGTGACGACAAACAATCCCAACACAGGTGTCGCCAGTCTGGAGTCGGGAGCGGTTGGTGCCAATCGTGTTTCAATCTTTGAAGTACGACGGTCCGATCTGACAACGGCAACCGACGTCGCCGGAGTGATTCGGTTCTCGTTTGACGTCAGTTCGGCTCTGGATCGGCATGGACTTCGATTCTTTATTGACGGTGTGCCACAGACCTTGGTCTCTGATTCAGGAGAAACTCCGGTACCCGATAGGACATTGGCATCCGGTGTCACCGGATACCAGACGGTCGAATTCACCTTCGGTTTAGGCGACCCGGTGTTCACTTGGGCGTACGACTTTACCGACGCTGCCCCTGCTGGCGGTGACAACCGAGCGTTCATTGACGACGTTCAAATCCTGCAGGGCGGTACGGGGCTGTTGGCCGACCGCAATCGCGACCGGGCGCAAGGCATCCTGGTATTGGATTCGAACTTTGTCACCAATTCCGCCGGTTTTGGAATCAACGTCCAACCCGGTACGACCCAGGCCGGTGGCAGCGTTCCCCACCCCGGATCGACGATCAATTTCCCGCAGCTCAACACTCAGCGGTTGGTGCCCGGCGTTGTGATCCAAAACAACGTGATTGCGGGTTCATCGGGAATTCGCTTTGCCGGCGAAACCGGGGCCAACCCGCAACGTCCGGTGCCGTTTGGCCGTCTGATCAACAACACGCTTGTCGGCGGTGACCGCACCGGTACCGGCATCGAAGTCTTCGGTCTTGCCAGCCCAACGATCTTGAACAACCTGATCAACGACTTCAATATCGGTATTAACAACGGTGGAACCGGTACCGTGATTCGGTCGAACTTCTTCCAAGACAATGCGATCAACGGAAGCATCGGAACGGCCAGCATCATCGCGCCCAATACCGCACCACTGTTCCTTGATTCGTCGATCGGTAATTACTACCTGGTCGACACGACGACAGCGATCAACAGTTCGCAGAACACCGAACAGGATCGCTTGAATTACCTGACGTTCAAGACAGAACTCGGTATTCCCGCTTCGCCGATCAATGCACCCAGCCGCGATGTGTTCGGGCAGCTGCGAGTCGATCCAAATGCATCGGCATTGGGTGATCGTGGCGCGGTCGAAGACACCGACGCGGACGCTCCCTACGCAACCTTGCTCAACCCGATTGACAATGATGCCGAAGGCAACGACCGCGATCCCAGCGATACGGTCGTCATGGTGACCAACACGTTGTTGGAAAACTTTACGATCCTGTTGGGAGACGGACGTGATCCGAATTCACCGTTCGAAGGAACAGGTGTCAACGGATTAACCGTGGACGACCCGAATGATGACAGCATCTCTGACCGGGCTATTAAAATTGAACAGAACGGCGTTCAATTGATTCAGGGAGTCGATTACATCGTCGGCTACAACGAATTGAGCGGTGTGCTGCGTTTGACCCCGTTGGGAACATTGTGGGAAGCCTCCAGCGTTTATGTGATCAGCCTCGATAACGGGTTGATTGCCGACCGGGCCGGTAATCTGTTGCGTTCAAACCAGACCAACGGCGACACCCGCTTCACGATCATCATTCCGGATGTGGGAATCGATTTCGGCGACGCTCCTGATACGTACCGAACCCTGTTGCCAAGCAACGGTGCCCGTCACACGATCAATAAGACGAACAATCCGACTCTAGGGCTGTCGATCGACTCCGAGCCGGATGGTCAGCCTTCGGTTGGTGCCGATGGCGATAACTTGACCGGAGGCGACGAGGACGGATTGACGGTCGGGGCCTTTATGGGAACGACGACAACGGAAGGCTTGTTCCTGACGCAGGGTGCCTCCGATCCGACGTCTGACCCCAACGAAGTTGTTGCGTTCTTG
>JAGQPO010000379.1 GCA_020426665.1 Planctomycetales bacterium | reverse complement strand
AATTTTGAAGGCCCCTTGCAAACGATTATCCCCTGGGCAACCAACCGATTTACCGACCGGGTGATCCAGGCTTGTCGCGATCAGTACGACAAATCATTTTGGGGCTTTGTGATGCTCGGCGGCATGTCCGGTGGTGGCATGGGATTTTTATTCGATCCTGCAGTCAAGAGCCAAGCCAGCGACTGGTTGCAACAACAGATGGTTGCCATCAAGACAGAAATGCAAACCTCGTTGCCGTTTGCCATGGACCCGGTCGTTTATGATTTTCGAATCAATGATCGCGGCAGTTGGGCGGTGCTCCGCAGTGGTAACGATTCGGTGATGCCAGAGCGTTATTACCAATTAATGTTGCCGAGCCTGCTGAGAACGCCACTTCGCGACCTGTCGCCTAACCAACGCGCTGAATTGCAGTCAATCTCACGTCGATGTGCCGACGGTCAAATTGCCGCATCAACATCGTCGAAGTTGCTGCAAAGCGTTCTGCCGCACGATGAACTGGACCGCCAATCCGGCGGTTCGCTTCACGAATTGCTGCAGCGAATTGGATTTGACGCCGAGCAACATGAACAGATTCGATCCGACATCAAGGGCGGGCGAATCGGATTGGCACAGAATCGACTTTCCCCCAGCACAACCGTGACAGATGTCGATGAAAGTCACGTCACGGACTTACGCAACGGATACTCCGCTCGGGATATCAAAAGCGGAGAAACAGCGATCGCCGACGGACAAGTCGCCGTCGTGACGCTTGCCGCCGGCGTCGGCAGTCGCTGGACCGAGGGTGCCGGCGTGTGTAAAGCTTTACACCCGTTCAATCGATTCGCGGGACGACATCGAAGTTTTCTGGAAGTCCACCTGGCAAAGACTCGCTCGACGACGAACCTTCGTGACGGGCGAATGCCGCATGTGTTTACGACCAGCTATCTGACCGACGGACCGATTCGCGATCATCTTGAACGCAACCGTCATTTCGGGCTCGAATCAGACGTCTACGTTTCTACCGGCCGCAGCGTCGGGCTTAGGATGGTACCGACCATTCGTGATCTGCAATTCCTGTGGCAGGAAACAGCCGAACAGGTGCTGGACCAGCAACAACAAAAGGTACGAGAGAGTATTCGCGCGGCATTGATGAATTGGGCGCGCACGACAGGCGAGGCCAGTGACTACACCGACAATGTTCCGAATCAATGTTTGCATCCCGTCGGCCATTGGTACGAGATACCAAACTTATTGAGAAACGGAGTGCTTCGTCAATTACTGGCCGACCAACCATCGCTGCGCTACCTTTTGCTTCACAACATCGACACGTTGGGCGCCAACGTCGACCCCGGGATACTTGGATCGCACATCAACCGTGGCGCACAGTTAAGCTTCGAAGTCATCACGCGTCGCTTGGAGGATCGCGGCGGCGGATTGGCGCTGGTCGGTGGCCGACCGCGGCTGGTCGAAGGTCTGGCGATGCCCGACGAACGTGTCGAGTTTGAATTGACCTATTACAATTCGATGACAACCTGGATCGACATCGATCAATTGCTCGCAACATTCCAACTGACGCGTGACACACTTGCGGACCAATCGGCTGTCGAATCGGCGGTCCGCAAACTGGCAAAACGGTTGCCCACCTACATCACGCTCAAGGACGTTAAAAAGCGGTGGGGGCATGCCCAGGAGGACATTTTCCCGGTCGCCCAATTTGAAAAACTGTGGGGCGACATGACTGCGCTGCCGGAAGTCGATTGTCAATTCATCGTCGTCCCGACACGACGCGGCCAGCAATTGAAATCCCAGGCCCAATTGGATCCATGGAAGCGAGACGGATCAGCCGAATTCATCGATTCGCTTTGCAAATGGCACGACTAAATCATCCCTTCGTCGCTGATCGCTCCGCGATCATTGCGCATTGATCACTCCGCGATCAACGACGGATCGTCACTTGTTCGACTGCCAGATCAACAGCTCGGGTTCCTTCAGTACCTCAGGTATCTCCGCTGCCGAGGGGCGAAAAAAATTGCCGATGGCGAAATCCAATTTGTCGTCGCCGTTAAAGTCACCTTTGACAATCGACAGGTAATCATGCAACCGACCCTCCAACCGCGACGGCGTAAACGATCCGTCGGCTTGGCGGGTGAACATGACGATCGGCGACACTCCTTTCGAAACCCATTCCCTGGACGTTTGCGACGCCAACAGCGCGACGGCGATCACGTCGACATCGCCATCGCCATCAAAGTCCCCCCCGGTCGCGTTGCTAACACCCGTCATCAACCCAATTTCGTGCCGCTGCATCGGCAACTTTCCGTCGTTCTCAAGCCATTGGACCGAGTGAAACGGTTTGGGACCTCGATCGAATGAATCGCCGTTGGTGTACAGCACATCCAAATCACCGTCGCCGTCCATGTCGACTAATTCAATTCCGCTGGATCCATACGCCGGATCCGGCGCGGCCCAGATCAACTGGTTTTCAAAATGGCCGGTCCCGTCGTTGGTGAACAATTCGATTCGCTCATGTTCTTGACTAATCAATGTGATGAAGTCCAAGTCTCCATCGCCGTCAAAATCAACCAGTGGAACATGAATCGGGCCGTGCCGCGGATCAACCTCTCGTGATTCGAATTGCGGGATACCGTCCTGGTCCTTTCCCTGGTTGACCAGCATAAAAGTCCGGCCGCTGTTTCGCCAACCGAACGTCGCGACCAGCACGTCGATGTCGCCGTCTCCGTCCAGGTCGCCGGCGCGGGCATCCGCGGTACGGCTTAGACCTTCGGCCAGAACGTGCGTCCGAAATGTTTCGCTGTCACTATTTCGTTGCAACCAAATGACACGGCCAAGGTCACTGTCGGCGGCATTGAATTCACCGATATCGGCGACCAATAAATCTTGCCGCCCGTCTTGGTCCAAATCACAAACTTCGGTGTGAACCGGTTGCAACAAGGTAGCCAGACGTTTGACTTCGACCTCTGGATGGCTCGGCCAATACGCGTTGACGGCACCGGTGTTTATGTCACAGTAAACCAGCGCGTTTCCCGCGACGGAATCGAACTTCAAATCGACCCAGTTGACGTTGGTAACCCCTGATGATCGTTCGCGTTGGCGAAATAGCGTGGTCTTTGTGTGGGTCGCATCCGCAGGCGGATAATTCAGCGTCGTCGGGACCGGCATTCCAGTATCCGCGGGGGCCTGTAACGTAAAATACCTTTCCACATCGGCCTGGTCGGGGACTGCCAGGTCAGTTCGCCCCGAGGTCTGGTACAAATCGAACCCCTGGATGATTTCCATTGCCCATTCGTTTTCCGGTGAACTCGTGGGCCGAGGCATCGCGTGGCAATCCCCGCAGAAGGCTTTGATTTTGGGGCCGACGCGTTCGATGAAGGCAACGTCATTGGCGGAAATCCCACTCGAATCGTTCGCCGATACCGAAACGGAAGTCGCCTGTGAGGACGAATCATCGGAATTTTTCGAGCAACCTCCCCAAATCGCCATCAACAATACCACCGAGCAAACGTATAGAACGCTTGGGCCGGAACGGGTGGGACAGGTATGGTTCGGGGAGACTGCTTTCATGATCAAGATCGTTTTGTGTGAACAATTCAGTGGATGTAACATCGGTTATAACAGACGCCGGAGAT
>JAGQPO010000378.1 GCA_020426665.1 Planctomycetales bacterium | reverse complement strand
TTCATTTCACTCCGGCGGAACCGAAGCGTTGAACACAGCGCTGTTCGGAATCTTGCGTCCCGGCGACCACGTCGTCACCACCGCCGCTGAACACAACAGTGTGTTGCGGCCTCTGCATCATCTTGTCAATCATCATCACGTGAATTGGACCATCGTCCCGGTCGACGCGCAAGGCATGGTATCGACGGATGATGTCATCGCCGCGATCACTCCAGCGACTCGAATGCTGGCGATCGTCCACGCGGCGAACGTCAATGGAGCGATTCAACCCGTCCACCAAATCGGCAGACGGTTGAAGGAACGATTCACTAACGGCCCCAAGCCTATCTTGTTCTGTGACGCGGCACAATCGTTTGGGCATTTGCCTTTGTCCGTTCATGACGCCTTGATCGATGTACTGGCTGCGCCGGGGCACAAAGGTGGATGTGGCCCCCTGGGAACAGGATTCTTGTACGTGCATCAGCGGCTGCATGACGCGATTGGACCCCTGATTTTTGGTGGCACCGGCACACATTCCGAGTCGCTGGAAATGCCCAATGACTATCCGAGCAGTTTTGAAGCGGGGAACATGAACGTCCCTGCACTGGCCGGATGGCTGGCCGGGTTGCGTAGTCGTACGGAACGTTGCACTCCTATACAGGCAACCCAGGAATCCGCGCACCAGCTTTGCGAATTGGCCCAGCAACTTTATGGAGGTCTGCGTCAAATAAATGGAGTGCGGATCATCGGCCAGCCCGAAACGCCTCTTCTGCCCGTGGCCAGTATCTCAATTGATGGGTATGCCGCCGGCGACGCCGCCATGATCTTGGACAGCGAGTTTGGAATCGAGGTTCGGTCCGGTTTGCACTGCGCCGCATTGATTCACAAAGCGATCGGATCGCCACCGGACGGAACGATCCGAATCAGTTGCGGCGAGACCACCACGTCGGATGAGTTGCAGCATCTGATGGTCGCGTTGGCAGAGCTAACGAGTTAGTGGATTCATTTCGCCGAAGATCAACCGCCATCAGCCGACTCGCGCGCGAGCGTTCGGGCCGCGAGCAGAACAGTCCCAACCGCCGCCCGTACGCTAGCGCGAAACGGCTGATGTCAATCGATGCGTCCACGATCAGCGACAGTTCGTAATCCCGACGCCACACCCAAACCGTCCGACGATCAAACGACGTTTCCGCGACCGGTACGGTGAACAATTACAGACCGGCAAGCCTTGTTTCGGCGTCGCCGAAATGCGGTAATTCGACCCCCATCCGATCCATGATCGATAGATACATGCTGCACAGCTTCCGATCGGAATCGTCTTTGCCGACGTAGTCCAGCACTCGCCCGGTTTCCAGCGTCCCACCCAATCCACCGGTCAGCAATACCGGGACTTTGCTCGAATCATGTGCATTTCCGGACCACATGCTGGATATGAACAGCAAGCATGAATTGTCCAAAACGGTTCCATCGCCTTCCGGCATGCGGTTCAACCGTTCGGCCAGGTAGGCGTATTGGCTGCAATAGTACCGTGAGATTCGCTCATACTCGTCGGACAAATCCTTGTGGGACGCCGAGTGGTGCGTGCTTTCAACATCCAAGAACGGATAAAACAACCCCGACAGGTCACGGTTCAGCAGTAGCGTTGCAACGCGGGTCTTGTCGGTCTGGAATCCGATCGCGACGATGTCGCACATCAATCGCATGTGATCCCGAATGTCTTCAGGCAATCCATCATCGGGACGCTGCATGGTGGCCAGCGTTTTCCCTCGGTCGGCGGCACGTTGCCCAGCCTTCTCGCGAGCCGAACGCATCGAAGCGGCACGTTTTTCGACCTCTCGCACACTGTTTAAGTATTCGTCAAGTTTTGCCTTGTCGACCGCACTGACGCGACGGCTGAGCGCGGCGGCCTCCTCGCGGACACGATCCAAAATGCTCTCATTCCGTCGGCTGCCGTGGTTGTCAAACAGACTGTCGAATGCCAATGAGGGGTAAACTTCCATCGGGACCGGAGAAGTTTTGTTCTGCCACGAAATGTGTGAACTGTATGCCATCGAGAAATTGGTTTCGTGGTATCCCGTGACCGGCTGTTCGCACCCCAAGACCAAGCTGGGAACGATTGTTTGCGCTTGGAAATGGTTGGCGAGCACTTGATCCATGCTGATGTCGCCGCGCAACTCTGAACCCTTTTGCAGCGACGCCCCCGACAGGATGTTGCCTGTCTGGCCGGGATGAATCCCGACGTGCGTCGCGTTCTCGTTGAACAATCCCGTGATGAAATTCAATTTATCTTTCAACGGTTCCATTGGCGCGAGACTCGTGCCCAACTCCATTTGATCACCGCTACCCTTGGCCCACCAATGCGTACGGTTGATCCCGCATCCCATGAACAAGGCTGCAAATCGTTTCGGAGGTGCGATCGGATCGTCTCCGACCACCGTTTCGGATCCCCAGACGGGAATCGATTCCATCCACGGGAGTGCCACCGAAACACCGACGCCACGCAACACGGATCGTCGGCAAATGGCAGTGCGTGAGTCTTTCCTCGCGCCGTGATTGGACGCCGATCCAGTCCGTTTTGAATTTGATTTTGTCATCATTCTGCTCGGCAGTTTGTGCTTGCGTTAACCAGTCCTTCGTCTCAATGAATCACGGTCACTCTCAAGGTGGGCTGATTCGTTTGTTCAAGAAAGCTTCGCTGGTCACAATCATTTCGACAAGGGTTCGGAATCGGTGACCGGTCGACGACAGTTCGGTTTGCATCTCATCAATCGCAATCTCGTCGGATAACTGTAGCGAACGTCCCAGACCATAGGCCAGCAGTTTGCGGCAGAAGTTTTCGACAAAATCTGACTGTCTTTCGCGACGAATGTAATGCTTCAATCCCGCGATACCCTCGCCTTCACTTCCGTCAGGGAAACGGACGTGGCTGTCGACAGTACGGCCGCCCAAATCGGTTTCACGTCGCTGACCAACCGGTCCATAATGTTCAAAGACCAGTCCAAAGGAGTCGATTCGGTCATGGCATGCCGCACAACTTGGTTCGGCACGATGTCGCTGCAACGCCTCGCGAAGCGTCAGATCACCCAGCTTGGTTTCGTCGCTGGGCAATTCGGGGACCACTGCGGGCGGAGCGGGGATGTGCTCGCCGAGAACTTGTTTGACCAACCAGTTGCCACGCTTGACAGGACTGGTTCGCAATCCGGGTGAATTGCTCGTCAGGAACACCGCCATCGGCATGATTCCACCACGCCCGAACCGATCTGCCCCGTCGACCCGCCACCATTGATCCGCCGACGCCGAAACTTCGTCGACAGGAATGCCATAGTGTTTTGCCAAATGTCGATCCACGTACGTGTAGTCTGCATACAGCAAGTCAAGAATGGAGCCATCGCCGATGACGATCTGTTCGAACAGTCGAATCGGCTCTTCGTACATTGATTGACGCAATTCATCCGTGAACTGTGGGAATCTCTCTCGATCAACCCCGTTGTGCTGTTGGAACCGCCGAAAATCCAACCAACTGCCCGCGAACTCACGAATCAATCCTGCGACTCGTCGGTCGCCGATCATCCGTTGAACTTGGCGACGCAACACTTCCGGATTGTGCAATCGCCCCGCTTCGGCCAAATCCATCAGTTCCCGGTCCGGCAAGCTGGCCCAAAGAAAATAGCTCAGTCGACTCGCCAGCGCGATGTCGCCGAGCGGCACGATTTGTGAATCGGTTGCATCGTTGGCTGACCGTCCCGGCAGATCAAGCCGAAAACAGAAATTTGGCGACATCAATACCGCGACCAGACTGTCGCGAATCGCGTCCTCGTGACTCAGCCCGTCCTGCTCGCGAAGTCGTTCATAATAGGCTCGAATGCCGTCGCGATCGTCATCGCTCAGCGGACGTCGATAGGCCCGCTGGGCAAACTCAATTAACGATTCGACGTGAACCGGTTCCGAATCCAAGCGAAGCCGCTCCAAGTGCCGAAAAGTTTTCGACATGTCGTCAAAGTAAAACTGAATCGCTTCGATCGCCTGGGGATTGCCGCCGACTTGCTGGGCCTTGGCGATGTAAGCATCCGCCAACGCCTGGACTTTTTCTTTGGAGATACAATCTTTGTCTTCGGCGCGGAACCGATCAAATTGTGAGTCGCGCATGAAGCGTGAATCGGTGCGATCGAACCAGATGAAGCCCGCGTATTGGCGCATCGGGGCGGATGTTACGAAATCCAACTCCAACCACAACCGATCCAGTTCTTCGCGTTGACTGTCGCTCAAGATTAAATCGTACAGCGGCATGTCATCGCGAAAGTAACCCATCTGGCTGTGGAAGCCGGCACTCAACAGGCGACCGGTGCGTTCCTTTTCCTCTTCAGGATCCAGATAAACTCTCGCCCGTTCGGAGACGATGAACGCGTCGGGAAACACGGAACAAAATTCGACAAAGGACTGCTCGTATTTGGCCCGCCCGCTGTCGTCGTCGCCATTGTCATCTGGCAGGGTCATCGCCGACGCCTCGCCGGATCCGTCGGGTAACTCCAGGTCCGTGGCCTTTGACGCACCGCCGGCGTAGCGTCGTCGGTTGGCGACAAACTGGCGGTTTTTCCAGAGGACCAACGGTTGGGACCCTGCGTGAACCTCCGGCGTCTTCAAGTTTTCGACGTTGGGAACTAACTGCCGGCGCAAGGCAACGACAAATGATTTCATCCGCGATGTTTGCTGTCGGGCCCGATCTTGGTCATCAACGTTAGAGCCATCCGGCAAGTTTCGCCACATGATTCGCAATGCAGCCATTGGCCCCACTTTCGTGCCTGTCGAATCATCGACCGAAAGCACGTCCCACAGCATCTTCATGTATCGCGGGCTAAGACCATGTTCCGTTGCGAACGTGTGGATGCTTGCGTTTTGATGGTCCGCTTGTCCGAGCAGGGTTTTATATTGCCACAGGGCAAAGAAAAAATCGGCGTAATCGGTCCGTTGATGCTTATAAAAGTCGACGATCCGGTTCACACAGTACTTGTCGCGATCGGTTTCGGTGATGACGGGATGGGGCGAAAACTGCAGCCCCGTCGGCGCCAGT
>JAGQPO010000377.1 GCA_020426665.1 Planctomycetales bacterium | reverse complement strand
AAAGTCTCGGTGGCTTCGGGGCGATCAATCGTGCCGACGAATTCGATCATCAATCGCACGCCGTCGGGCAAATCAGGTTGTCCCTGTTTTTCCAGACGATCGAAGCGTGCGTCGTCTTGGAGCGTTATCAGCGCGTCTGTGATGACCGGCAGCGCGGTGCTGCGACTTTGAAAGTCGCGTGGAATCGATTGCAGCAATGCCACTCTGGCTGGGTCGTGACGGCCGAGCAGGATCTTTCTCGCGCGAGCGTCGTCACGTTCCGAAGCGCGGACGATGGCGGGCTTGCTTGCAATCGATATTACCGCGGCGACGATCAATGACATCCAAACGCAACGCCTGGCCAACGATCGAATCGATAACGCTGGAGTCGATAGCGTTCGGGCGGGCGACATCACGGATTCCTCGCAATCGGGGCCGGCAGACAGGACACGGGGCTGACCAAACGCACTCCATCGTACCGCCCCGGTCGGCCCACGGCAAAGGCGCCGCGGTGCCTGTGCGGTTATTGCACCTAAGTGGACTCGATTTGCAATGAAACGGCTCCGCTGAGCACGGCCGGAGATGCCGGCGAGCCACTGAGCCCGACGACCAATCGATTGGTCGGTTCCAGGTGAGATGTCAATTCGACCCGAGCCAGATGGGTGCCCTCGGCTGCGTGGATTTGGATGTCATTGATCATCACCTTGATCGAGTCGCCGGAAAATTGATCGATCAACAACCAGACTCGATCGCCGGTTCCAAGTCCGGTCGGTCGGTTGAATGTCCTGCGGTAGGTCACCTGGCGGCAATCGCAAACATCCCGCGACAAATCGTCGGGCACGTCAACACGTTCCGGCGGACAGTCGGGGTCTCGGTGTCTGAACCAAGGACGGCGTAGTCGAATCGTATGCAATTGAACTTGGAACTTGGAACTTGGAACTTATCGCACAGCGATAAAAAAAGCCGCTGGTGAATTGTCACCAGCGGCTTCGGTTTTTGGTAGTGGAGCGATTGAATCCGTTACAGGCCGGCGGCGTGAACTTTGTCGATCGCGTTTCGGTAGTGTTCAAATTCGCTACGGATCAATTCTTCGGTTGTTCCGTTGAAGTCAAAGTCATCCATCGAACCGAAGAATCGAACTCCCATTCCGTCGCCGGTGACAACAAATTGGTCCAGGGTCAATCGAGCCGATCGAACGTTGTTTTGCGAGTCAATAACGGTTAGCAACGCGGCATCCCGTGCGTCGTTTAAGACCACTTCGGCGAACTCGGCGTCAAAGCCTTCACCGGCGATAAACATTCTTTGGGTGCCATCGGCGTTCAATTGAACCGATCCGCCCGCCAGTCCGCCCGACAAATTGCTAGTGTCGATGATGCCGGAGGCGATGTAGGTCTTGGCCAGCAGATCCAAACGTTGTTGAACGCCGACCAATCCGATCGCACCCAGGGCAGGGCCCGATGCGTTGGCTCCGCCTTCTTCGCCGATCACGATTTGGCCGCGTGTGCTGCCGGTGTGTTGAACCGACTCGGGAATGTCGTACTCGACGATATAGGTTCCCGGTAACAGTCCGGTGAAGGAGTAAGATCCGTCCATGTCGGTCAGTACCGTGGCGACTTCGGCTTCACCGCTGGAGGTGACTTCGAGCAATCGGATGGTGACTCCGCCGAGTGCTTTTTCGTCATCATCTTTGACGCCGTTGCGGATCGGTGCGGCCCCGTTCAAGACCTCGCTGACGTTTTCGATGTGGTCGACGAACAGTTGTCCGGAGATCGTCGACAGGACAATGGTTTGTCCGACGATCGTGATCGTTGCGGTGTTGGGGGTCGTGTTTCCTTTGTCGTCACTGACGTCGTAATTGACGACAATGACTTCGGTTTCTCCGTCTTCCATGTCGGCGTATGCCGATGGATTGATCAGCAGCCGGCTGTTGGCCACATCGACCGTCACGCCTCGTGAATCGCCACTGGCAATGTTGGCGTTGACGATGAACAACGGATCATTGTTCGGGTCGGCCGCACCTTCCAGCAGGTTCACCGTCGTGCTTGCATCGTTCTCGTTGAACGACTTGCTGATGGCCGTGACGGTGGGGGCAACCAGTCCGCCGGTGATCGTGACGGTGGTGGTTTGCGACGTGTTGGCCGTCCCGTCGGTCACGTCGTAGGTGAATGTGATAACCGAAGATTGGCCGACTTCCAATGCGGCGTACGCATCAGGATCGATCGTCAGATCAGCACCATTGCGTGTGATGCCGCTATCGTCTCCAGTGACAACCACGTTGGCAACCGACAGGATGTCGCTGGTGTCTGGATCGCTGGCGCCTTGAAGCAACGAGCGGACGGTGACGGGATCCGTTTCAACAAAACTAAAGGACAGCGGCCCGGTGACGACCGGTGCGTCGTTGACGCCGTTGATCGTGACAGTCAGCGATTGCGCGGCTGATCCGCCGTTGCCGTCGACGACGTTATAGGTAAAGACAACTTCTTCGGATTCCGTTGCCGCAAGCGAGTTGTAGAACGATGGGTTAAACGTCAGTGAGTTGGAGTTTACGATCGAGAAAGGCGAGTTGGCCGTGAGGTTGGCGACCGTCAATGTGTCGCTGGTGTCGACATCGGCGGCCCCCTGCAGCAGGTCGATGGTTTGCACGCCATCATCTTCGGTAACGGTCAGTGTCAGGGCGTTGCCAACGGTCGGGGCATCGTTGACACCGGTGATGGTGATGGTCGCCGATTGGGGTGTTACACCACCGTTTCCGTCGGTCAGATCGTAGTCGTAAATAATCACTGCGGATTCGCCGACGGCCAAATCGTTGTAAGCCGACGGATCAATCGTCAGCCCGCTGGCTCCGTTGGCGGAAATTCCACTGTCGTCACCGGACCGTCGAGCCAAGTTTGCAATGGAGACGGTGTCGCTGGTGTCCGGGTCGGATGCGCCGGTCAGCAAGTCGACGTTGGTGCTGTTGTCGTCTTCGCTGACAGTGACCGTGACGGGGGCCGCTGCCACCGGAGCGTCGTTTGCACCGGAAATGGTGATCGTCGCTGTTTGGGCAACGATTCCGTTTTCTTGGTCCACGACGTTGTACGAGTACGTGATCGTTTCTGAATCGCCGACAGCCAGCGAGTTGTATGCATTCGGTGAAATCGACAGGCTGTTACCGTTAACCGTGATTCCCGATGCGTCTCCGCCGGTCAGTGTCAGGCCGGACACAGAGAGCACGTCGCCGACATCCGGGTCAGATGCATTCGTCAGCAAGTCCAGTGTTGTGTCGGCGTCGTCTTCTGAGAGAGACAGGGAGACAGGGCCGGAGACGACCGGATTGCGGTTCGGCGTGTCGCCATCAATTTGGATGGTGACCGTCGACGCGACGGTTCCACCGTTGTTGTCGGTGATCGTAAAGTCATAGACGATGACTTCCGATTGGCCTGTTTCAAGTGCCGAGTAGGCCGACGGATCAACGACCAGTTGATTGTTGACGTCGTCGACGGTGATTCCAATGGTGCTTCCCGTACCGTTCTGCGGCGTGATGTTGATCGCATCGAGCGTGTCGCCGTCCGGATCGCTGGCGTTTTGCAGCAGGGCAATTGTAAATTGAACCGCGTTTTCACTGCGCGTCTCTGAAATCGCGGCGCCCGCGTCCGGGGCGTCGTTGACACCGCTGATCGTCAGGGTTGCGGTTTGTGGAACCGTGCCGCCCTTGCCATCGCTGATGGTGAACGAAGCGGTGATGATTTCCGATTCGCCGACTTTCAGGCCGTTGTAGGCCGAGGGATTGATGGACAGGCTATTTCCAGACAAGGAAACGCCCGCCGTGTTTCCGCCGGTGAAGCTGAATCCGGTGACCGATAACGTGTCACCATCAAGATCGCTGGCTCCCGTCAATAACGAAGGTGTCGACGCCGCGTCGTCTTCGGTGGCCGTCAAGATGACCGGGCCAGTGACGGTCGGCGGGTTATTGATCGCCGTCGCGCCGGTGCTGATCGTCACACGGGCATCTGCATCAATGGTGATCATGTCTTCGGTGACGACGTCGTTGCTGCCGTAAAGTGTCAACGGATCGACGCCTTCACCCGGATTGACATCGATCACCAACGGGCTGGCGTCCGACAATTCTTGATTCAAAAAGACTTCGATGCGGAAGGCATCAAACGGTTCGATGATGACTCCGTTGGCGTCCACGTCTCGCACACCACGGGGGAACGCGCCGCCCACACCACCGATGTCGGTGAAGCCCGTCGCCAAATCAAACGTACCGCGGTTGAGCAGATTGTAAAACTCTTGGTTGTTGTTCAGCGTGCGGCTTCGCGTGTCCAAGTTGAAACGTACGGCGGCACTGTTCGGAGTGACCCCGTCCGCCAGGAACGGAGCGAACTCGCGAAACTCGATCGGAACGGAGTTGTCAAAGTTTGCTGTAAAGGTCAGATCGGGAATGTCCACGTTGCCGAATGAATCAGCGATGTATTGGATTTCGAAACCCAGATCGAGTCCGTTTTCACCCTTCAAAGCGGTCGGCTCGGTGATCGCAAAGTCGCCGGCGGTCATGCCGAAGGTGTTGATAAGCGCGTTGCTGAGGGCTGTGGCAAAACCACCTTGGATTTGGCCGATGGTGATATTGACGGTGTCCGTCGTTCCTTCTCGACCAACGGTTACAAAACCAGATGCCGTTGAACGAATCTCTTCGCCGATGATGATCTGCTGGGTCTCACGCAGAACGGGCTGTAGGACGTTTGCCTTGTCGACACCGATGTCCGGGAAGATCGAGAAGGCACCCAGGTCGTCGCCGAAGGTTCGCAAGTCGTTGTAGGATACTTCCAGGAAGAATGAGTTTTCCTTGCCGACACCTGGTGCCTGAACAATCCCGTTGCTGACCGGCAACAAGTTGTCATTGGCGTCGCGTGCGGTCAGAAGCAATTCGGCCAGCTGTGTCATCTGTTCGCCGCGGGCCAAGGCGTTGATCACACTCAACGCGTCGCTCGGTGTGACGTTGCCGTCCGCGTTGACGTCCACTTTCTTGCCGACAAAGGTGTCGACCGATGCTCCGGAAACTTGTTCGCCCTGGGCATTGGTGGTTGCCAGGTAGTTGATCACGCTGAGCGCGTCACTGGGCGAAATCTGAAGGTCTTGGTTGACGTCGTAGCTGTTCCAATAGTTGTGGGCGAGTTGTAAGTCACCGGCCAGCAACTGACGCTGTTCGAGTGTCTGGGTGCTGAGTCGACGCTTCGTGGCGCCGGCCGAGGGATGCTGGGATGTACGACGCTTCGGGGATCGTCCTGCATTGTTGGATTGCGAACGGCGGAGCAACTGACGCAAGCTTTTCATCTGGGTTTCCGGAAAGATGAAGTAGAACGTGAAGTGCCGGTGACTTGTGGTGGGTCAAATGGCGATTCGGAGGAGGTCGGGTTCTGCAGGCAGAGACCGCAAATATTCAGAGACAAGAAGCGGTTACTGACTCGCCAACCTGAATAATGGCCCTATGTTATCTGCCCTTCCTAGTTTATCAACGATCTGAAAAAAGGGGATTTCGAGCCGTCCCGTTCGGAGATTTAGACCGAGGAGACGTCTCAAAGTTCCAGTAATTCCGATCAAAACAATTTGTCTGACAATGCATTGGCGGCGAAATTGGTCGCAATTTCGCCGTTTTTACGTAAAAAACCCCGTATTGGATGCTCTTGCCCCGCAATCGCCCCATTTCCGTCGATCAACTGAACATCCGCCCCCAACGATGTATCGGATCTCGAATCCCAGTGACTTTGGCCGGATGTCCGTTGGCCCGCAGAGTTCAACATTTCCGGTTTTTCGCGATTGGACGATTTATTCCGATCAACTTCGATTTGGGGCATTTCATCGGCGAAAACGCCGTCAACGGCTGCGGAGGTTAGCGTTTTCGGGGCGAAAGCTGCTTGGGTAGTAAAGGGCGCTTGGGTTGAATTGGAGATTGGGGAGGCTTCCGAAGTTTGCGGCGACTGTGCGAATGTCCCTGAGATTTGTTCGCCTTCGCTGCCAGCGCCCTGTTCCAACAGATTGATGACCCGCAGTGCGTCGATTGCCGAGACTCGACCATCGTTGCTGACATCAACGTCAAAGCCGGTCAGTTCGCTCGTGCCGAGGACGCGATTTCCCAAACGCCCCAGATCATTAATGACGACCAATGCGTCGCGAACAGTTACCGATCCATCGCCGTTGACGTCGCCCGGCAATGCGCTGTTGTAACGGGGGCTATCGACGTGTGCGGCGGCAATCGCGATCGGTGCGACGGTGCCGCCGGCGATTTCGAATGGGATGGGCTGGGCGGCGAATTGGTAGATCAGGTTGGGAGAAACGAGTTGGACGGAATATTGTCCGTCGGGCAATCCGTCGACGGAAAACGCCCCACCATCGTCAATGGATGTGATCGACGGCTGGCCAAATCGCACGGATGAAATCAGGATTTCTGTTTCTGCGTGACCGTAGATGACTACACGTGCGATTCGGCCTTGGGAGTCATTGAGTACCAGGATGTCGCTTTGTCCGGCAGCGACGAGTTGGCTGGTGACGCGATCAATTCGATTGCCTTGGGCGTCGAACACTTCGGCTCTAGCGTAGCTGCCGCTTTCGACTCCGTACCCGCCGGTATCCAGCGCGGTGAAATCAATTTCGACATGGCCCGTTGACTCGGCGACTGCAACGTCCAGTTTACGTTTTGCGCTCCAGGTGTCGGTCCATTGTCCGAAGATCGTATCGTAGGAATTCAGTACACGACCGGCCGCGGGGATCGTCGTCGATTGCATCGCGGCAACGCGGCCATCGACATTGGATCCGACACTGGAAATTGACATTCCCTGCGGTGGACTGATCGGTCCGTCCGGAAAATCGCCAGCCTGGAGCGATTGATGAAACAGGTCACTGCCGTCGGCGCGTCGGACTGTGAATTGGGTGCCGGAGATCAACATCTCGTTGACGTTTCGTCCGCCGCTGGCATTTTCATCCAGATAGGCAAACCCGCCTCCGGTACCGGAAAAGACGGGTGTCAGTGAATCGCCGACCAAGGTTTCGCTGGCGATGCCCGTCGACGTATCGATCGCCCGCCACTGGATTTGATCAAAGGCCGACGGGATCGGGATTTGCAGGTCGAAATCGACGTTGGTTGCATCGGGGGCCAGTGCATCTTGCCAGGCACCATCATCCAATTTGTATTGAATCTTGCTGATGCGGGCCAGCGTGATATCGCTTTGATTGCCTTCGGAGTTTTCGTTGATCAGTGTGTCGACGGCGGCGGAACCTTTTAACGTGTAGATTCCGCTATCGATGTCAAACGATCCTAGGGCGTCCAACACCAAGGGAACGTCCGCGAGGTCAAAAATCCCGTCGCCGTCACTGTCGCGCCAGCCGATCATGGCCAGAGTTGATTCCGGTGAGACCAGATTATCGTAGGCGCGAGTTGTCACGACGCCGCCACGCATGATGCTGTCTTCTTGGACAAATCCGGGCGTCGGATTGTCGGCGGCGTTCAAATTTTGGGCGTTGTAATAACCGCGTCGGTCTTCCCAGCTGCCCGCGCCTGGGTACTCATCGCGAGCCCAAAAAATGTGTCCCATCTCGTGCGAATAGGTCGACGCAGGCCGCTCTGACGGAATCACGATAAACAGCCCGCCGGGGTAAGCGAACGCACCGGAGTAACCGGAGGGAAAAAAGCCGTCACCGTCGTCAGATGAATCGACGACAAAGATCGTAAACGCCCAGTCGGTGCCGTGAAGTTGACGTTGTGAATCGTTGAACAGACTGACGGCACGCTCGATCGATGGTGCGTCGCCGTAGCCCAAGTCGGTTAGCCAGTCACCGACATAGCGCTGGAAAGTTGTGCTGCTGCGATCAATCGGCTCGTAGCCGGTTTCGACCGGATCGATTGCGTAGGTGTCGTCGATGACGAAGTCCAACGTATGGACCGCCGTTTGGGTGGCCAATAAATCGCTCCACCAATCGACGCTCTCGCGGATTTTGACCAGCGTGGCGTCAATTTCACCTGCGGTCCAGTTTTGGGTCTGGGGGTCGATTGAGCCGTCACTTTCGAAAAAGACCGGGGTGACGGTAACGGTGCCAAGCAAAAACTCACCGGTATCGATGGGGGTTGCGCCGTAGGGCAAATCCGCAGAGAGCAACTGACGATCTTCCATTTTCTGGATCATCAATCGTCGCTTGTGCGTCCGTCGGCGAGCGGTTCGGTTCAACTTGGCACGGTTTGGCAAAACGCGGTTCCGCAAGACACGGTGACATCTAGCTCGTTAAGTTCAACGTCCGATGCTAATCAGCGAGACGCGATTCTTGCGCCAGCTTACAAATCATAGGTTTTTTTACCGACGGATCCGCCCGGCGGTTTACTTTTGTATCGGCTCGAACGCCTGCGACGTGCCCACGAAAATGGTGATCCGCGGTGATTGGATCACGACGGACCCCCCCCGATGAGCCGGTCCGTCTCGCCAAAGGCCCCGCCGAGTTCGGTTTTATATTTCGAGTGCTGCATTACGATTTCATAACCCGAATGCGTCAGCGAGGGACCAGTCAATATCGGAATTCCCTCGCTCACGCATTCGGATTGCGAATCGGAGTTGTACGTGGCATCGGAGTTGTACGTGGCATCGGTTGCCGCATCAGTGAATGCTGATGCGTCTTACCAGAAGGATGTTTTAGACGCTCTCGCGCCACGTTTAGTTCAAGCCGTCAGCTCGATTAATGGAAAAACGGTGTGTCGGGGGCATGGCCCCCCAACACACCTGCGTTCCACGTCAATCTCATGATAGCGAAGCAAAAAACTGATCCAACTCGCTTTCCGATCCGCCGGACTGTCCTTTCGAATTGGCGGCGTCGGCGGCCAGATCATCCACAATCGAATCAAGTTCGATTGATGCCGCCGAGTCGAAGACACTTGTCTTGGTCGGCTGCTGAGCCACCGCTGCGACAGGCTGTTGTTCGACATCCGAGCTCGATTGGTCTACGTCATCCGATGGTCCGGCCAGAGTTCCGTTGACCGACTGATAGATCAGCAAATCACCGAGCGCCGTCGAACCGCTGGCCAGGACACCTGGTGCTGCGGCAACGTAGTTCGTCCCGACTTGTTCACCTTCCGGGTTAGCGCTGGAGTTCAATCGGGCCAATTCGTTGATGACCGCCAGCGCGTCACTGGAGGTCAATCTGCCGTCGCCGTTCACGTCGGGGAACTGCGGCGTGGTGATTGGCGTGGTTTCCAGATTCACCGAACCGGTGGTTGAACCGCTACGCGCCAATGCGTTGATGACTTGCAATGCATCAAGCGGTGTCACCGCCAAGCTGGCATTGGTGTCGAATCGGTTGGACGGGTTTTGGTACGGATTGACCGCCACAAAAATCGAATAGTCTTCGACTTCACCGCTGGACGCTGTGCCCACTGGGCCCGTAAACGGCGATTCACTGAGTCGGAATCGGGCGTAGGTCGGTCCGGGCAGCGCCGACGGCGGTACTGTGATTTGTACCGTGGTCGTGACGTTGTTGAACAACTGGGTCAGCCCCGTTCCCAACGTTCCGAAACGCTGACGTTCCTGGACTTCGAACACACCGTTTTGGTTCCAGTCGAACCAGGCATCGACATAAACAGGGTTGTCTGTCAGTAATCCGGCATCGGTGTTTCGAACATAGATTCCGATGTTGCTTGAGAATCCGGATTGGAATACCGAAGGCAGCGTGACACCGTCATCGAACGAATCGGCGTTGGGCAATTCGGCATCCGAGTCGGCTGAAATCTGCGGTCCAAGGCTGAGGCTAAGGTCAAGCTGGTGACGCGGCCCGCCATCGGCCAACGAACTGGTGTACGGTGCCGGAGCATCTCCGTAATCGAATCCGGTTCCGACAAAGATCGTCAATTCGGTTCGACCGTCGGCTTGGTTGCTTTGCAGCAGATTGCCGACTTGGTCTTGGACAACCACGATGTCGACGGCACCGAAGCCGCTTACACCACCGGTGCCGTCCAGGAACACCCGCACGTCGACCAGTGAGGTGCTGACACCCGGCAGGTTTTGATCGTCGATCGCTTGCTGGATGATCTTGACGATCTCCAATGCGGGTTGATCGATCGGAATGTTGATCGGGACCGTCGCCGCCTCACCCGGAAGCGCGATTTGTGTGGCGTTGGAGTTGGACAAATCGACCGAGTAGGTATTGTCACCGCCCAGGAAGATGCGGCCATACCCGGCGTTGGTCGGAGCCAGTCCGAGGCCTGATCCGCCGATTGCAATCACCAAAGCGTTAATGACTTGGTCCAGCGAGGCGTTGTCGGCCAGTGGGACTCGGGTTGCAGTCGGATTTACCAACAATCCGTTGTTGTCAAATTCAAAGACGACTTCGTTAACAGCGCCCAGACGAACGGTGATCGATTGGCCGTCGGTGACGTTGGCCACGGTGCTGGTGCCGATCGGTGGGATTTCGAATCCGAATCCGGTCGAAGTGCCGATTCGGCCGGCGATTTGCACCGAACCGTTCGTGGTGGTTGCGGTCGACAGTGGCGTGCCGCCGACCAATTGAATGGTTTCACCGGAGGATCGTGCGGTGAACCGCAACAATGAATCAGCGTCGATCGCTGCAGCCAGGGCCGCGGCAAAGTCGGCCGTCGTGCCGGCGGCAGGAATGGTCACCGGTACCGAGATCGGGCTCGCCGAATTGTTGGAATCCAATTCAAACCGGCGTGTGATAAATCCGTCGTAAACATCAATGAACAATCCATCGGCGGTCGTCGCGGTCATTCCGGCCAACAAGTCGATGATGATTCCGGAATCGTACTCAAACGTCGTCGGCATGTTCAATTCGTCGATCACCGTGACACGCTGGCCGTCGGGATAGACCACACCGTCGGCGGCGCGGATGATCGCATCGCTACTGTCGATCATCCGAATCAAGTACGTCGAATCGTTTTCCCAGACTCCGGCGATCGGTGTCAGCCGGATGATGTTGGTGCTGGGGTTGTATGCGAATCGGTAATCGATTCCTTCAACCAACGCGACGCCGTCCTTGAGCAGGATCAACGAGCCCGACGATACCGAACGGTCGTCGATGCCGGTACCCGGAACGACATCAGCCGGCGGAATGCCATCGATCAATTGGATTTCAAAGGCTTGCGGGGCTGCACCAAGTACGGTTGCCCGGCCGGCGTCCAACCCGATTCCGGGTGCCAACGGTGAAAGCAAAGTGACACGTGGGCCTTCCAAGTCACCGCGATCAAAGCCGCCGCGATCTTTGAAGACACGTTCGCCCAATCCACTCGGCGGTTCCACGTTCGGGTCGTCGACACGAAGTTGACCGTTGACAT
>JAGQPO010000376.1 GCA_020426665.1 Planctomycetales bacterium | reverse complement strand
GACGGTGATCGCGTCGTCGGTGAAATTAAAGAAGTCGCGGCAGATCTGGATCAACCAGTGGTAATTCGCTGTGTTGGTGATGTTGCCCAGGCCATGCACCATGCGGCGGACCAGTTCGCGGGGGCCGATCCCAGGTTCTTCGATCTCTTGCCGCGGCATCCCCGCTGAATGGACCAGTTCCGTGTAGTAGTGGTAGCCCAAGATATCCGCCAACGTCGTCGATGCCGGCGAATGGGGGTTGATATGGGTGTGCGGATCGACAAGCCGAATGGCGCTGATCGCTTGGTAAATCGTTTCGCGAGCCGAGGAAAGGTCACGTGCCGCTGTGGAAGCCATGTCAGGTCTGATTCCAGAAAACAGATAAACGTTCGAGATAGGAGGAACGCACAACATACTCCCCGGAGGGCGATTTGGCTGGGCCGAGACACTTGTGCGAGCCGTTTTGGGCGATCATTGTCACGTAAAAAGTTTGGGATGGCGAGCGGCGGGAACCGGTTTTGCCGGCGATGCAGCCGGAATTGCCACTGATTCGCCAGAAAAAACTTGCCGTTCGCCAATCATGTCGCGCTAGAATAGGGGCTTTCCAGATTTCAACAGCTCGCGCGTGGGACCGAACCTACATCATGGATCGACCGCAAGAAGGCATTCCGGCAGAAACGCCAACCGACGACGAACCGACCGCAGGGGCACAGCAGCCATCTGCCGATCAAGAATCTTCGGACGAGCCTTGTCATGTGCCATTCCCGAGCGTGCCATCGCGAAACGATGGGAACCGAATTGATTCAGCGGCTGCCGAAACTGTCGACCTGGATCGTCCCGGATGGCGGACGCGCGCCCGGCGTCTGCAAATCAATCCAATTGAATCTGCGCCGATGGAAGACGCGCCGATTGGATCCCAAAACATGAATCCGACAAGGCGGTTGATCTTTCACCGCTTCGATCCCAAGGTCGCCGGTCAGAAGTCGCCGCATTTCGAGATCGAAGCACCACCGGTGGAGCCGCAAGACGGCGAAGGGGAGCCGCTGATTGAGTTATCCGAAGCCGACGTTGTGACTGACCCAATTGACGCAGGCGACATCGAAAATGACATCGACGTTTCTGTTGATGTTGACTCCCAAGGGCATCCGGATGCTGTTGATTTAACGACCAGACATCGGAATCATTCCCGTCGCGGTGATCCGGTTCGACACGGGCTGGTCATGATTGCGACGGTCGTTGCGATGATGGCCGCAGCCAGATTTGTGCTGCCGGGGATCGTCGAAGAGATCCGATACGCACAGCATCGCGGTCAATTACGTGCCGAATTCGAGGTCGCCGGCGAGGGGCTGAAGAATGTGTCATTGGACACACTAAGCAAGGCCTACCAGATGGTTAACGATGCGGCGGGGCCCAGCGTGGTCCACATCGACATTCACCGCCAGACGCGTGAATCGGTCGCGCATTCCGACATCCCCGGGGCGCCAACGATTTTGGTTTCCGACCAGGGCAGCGGGGTCGTGGTCGATGCCGACGGTTACGTATTAACCAACCGCCACGTGATTGAAGCCAGCGATGGTATCTCGGTCACGCTCAGCGACGGTCGGCGTGTTGATGCGGTCGTGATCGGCACCGACGAGATGACGGATCTGGCGGTGCTGAAGGTCAACGCCGATCAATTGATCCCGATACCGTGGGGTGACAGCGAACGCATTCGTGTCGGGTCACCGGTTTGGGCAATCGGAAGCCCGTTCGGATTGGATCGAACGGTGACGTTCGGGATCTTGAGTGGTAAGCACCGGGTCGTTCGCGCAAAGGATCGATACCAGGATTTCATGCAGAGCGATGTTGCCGTGAATCCGGGAAACAGCGGCGGGCCTCTGGTTGATTCCCATGGAACTTTGATCGGCATCAACACAGCCATCGTGGGTGACACTTACCAGGGCGTCAGTTTTGCGATCCCCAGCGGCATAGCGAAAAAGATCTACATGGAGCTTCGAGAGAAAGGATCGGTCCAGCGCGGTTGGCTGGGCGTCTCGCTTGCCGAAGTTCCCAACGACATGCTGCCCACCGGTGACCACCGTGTTCGCGGCGCAATGATTACCGCGCTGGCGGACCGCAATTCGGGGGCCGCCCGCGCAGGGTTGAGACCGGGGGACCTGGTGATCAGTCTGGACCAAGAACGCGTGCGGGACGTCGACCATTTGATGCAGATGATTGGCAACGCGATGGCGGGGACCGGGATTAAATTGTCGGTTCTGCGGGAAAGCCGAGAGATGGAGTTCGATGTTTTGCTGGGGCGTCGTCCGGAGCTGCGGACGCGTTAGACGATGGCGGCCGCTAGTGGTGCGTCCAATTCAAATCTTAGCGTCGCGTGTGTAACTTGTACTGGCGGACTTCCAGTCCGCCAGAAACCGACGTTTGTCGACAGACTGGAAGTCCGTCGTACCCCAAAGATTAAGAATTGACGCAGCAGTAGTGGGGTGAGATGCCGGGACGCGAAGATGCCGGTCCCAAAACGCGCCGAAATGAACTCCTTTCGGAGTGATTTCGCGCATTCCGGCAATCGATCTTTAGAGACCGCTGCGCTATAATGGCGCCGCCGCATGCCACCTCTCGCAGCCGAATTTTCCCCAGACCAAGCAAGCGTGAATATGACCCGATTCCTGGATTTGATGTTGTTTTCCTCCGTAGCTGTCTTCGTTTCGTTTTTCGTGTCGGTTTCCGCCGGTGCTGCCACGCCGGGAATTGTCTCTGAAAAGCCCGCCGACGGACCGTTTGTCAAGGTTGCCGATGGATACATGGTTCCGTACACCTTTCGGGTTCCGGGAACCGACCAGGAAGTCGAAATGATTCCAGTACCCGGCGGCGAATTTCTGTTCGGCAGCCCCGCGACCGAAGCGGACCGACGGGAAGACGAAGGGCCTCAGATCACCGTCAAAGTTGATCCGATGTGGGTGGCAAAGACGGAGGTCACTTGGGGATTGTACCGGGAGTACATGGAACTTTACGGCATCTTCAAAAAGTTCCAGGCCAGTGGCATTCGACCGGTCGACGACACCAACAAAGTCGACGCGATCACGGCGCCGACGGAGTTGTATGATCCGACGTTCACGACCGAGTACGGTGACGAAGACCAGCAGCCCGCCGTCACGATGACGCAATATTCGGCACAGCAATTCACCAAGTGGATCAGTTTGGTTTCCGGCCAGCAGTATCGTTTGCCGACCGAGGCGGAATGGGAATATGCCGCGCGGGCTGGAACAAAGACTGCTTACTCTTGGGGTGACAGCGCCGACGACATTGACGACTACGCATGGTATTTTGACAACGCAGAAGACGGGCAAGTCGCCGTGGCGTCGAAAAAGCCGAACGCGTTCGGTCTGTATGACATGCACGGCAACGTCGCCGAATGGACCGTCAACGCATACACCGAGGACGGCTATGCGAACTTTGCCGACAAAGGTGTTGTCAATGCGACGGATCTGGTTGTGTGGCCGAAGTTGCCATCGCCTTGCGTCGTGCGTGGTGGTTCATGGGAATCGGATGCCAAAGACGTTCGCAGCGCAACTCGATTGGCTTCGAATGATGAAGAATGGAAATCGGAAGACCCGAATTTCCCACGCAGCCCGTGGTGGTTCACCACAGACCCGTCCCGGGGCGTCGGATTTCGGATCTTCCGCGCCTACAAACCGCTTTCCAAAGAACTGATTTCCAAGTTTTGGGAAGCACAAGCCGAGGACACACAATTAGACGTTCAATCCAGGCTTGACGGTGGACGCGGCGGCATGGGGTTGGTTGACCCCGATCTTCCCAAAGCGATCGAGGCACTGAAGAAATAGCCGCTCGCCGTTCAACCACAATCTGTTCAACCACAATCTGTTCAGGGTGCCGGTCCTTCTCCGGCACCGTACCACTCTAACTGTATTTAACAAAGACCCGTGTACGAAACACTTGCCGTCGTTGGCGCCACCGGTGCCGTCGGACGTATTGTTCTTGACCAACTTGAGAAACGAGATTTTCCATACAAGCGACTGAAGTTACTTGCGTCCGAGCGATCGGTCGGGCAAGAGGTGGTCGTCAATGGTGAAACGATCAAGATCGAATTGCTGGCCCCTGGCGCTTTCGAAGACGTCGATATCGTGATTGCCAGTACGCCCGACGAAGTGTCCGCCGAATTTTCGCCCTATGCGGTCAAAGAGGGAGCGATCGTTGTCGACGAAAGCGGTTACTGGCGGATGGATCCGAAGGTGCCATTGGTCATCCCAGAGGTCAATCCAGACGCGATTGCCAACCACCACGGCATCATCGCCAGTCCCAACTGCAGTACGACCCAGATGGTCGTCGCGCTTGCGCCACTGCATCGCGCCGCAAGGGTCAAGCGCGTCGTCGTCAGCACCTACCAAGCGACCAGCGGAGCCGGGCTAGCCGGAAACGTGGAATTGAAATCCAGTGTTCGCCAAATTTTGGACGGGCAAACTCCGACGTCGAAGACGTTCCAGCACCCGATCGGATTTAATCTGATCCCCCAGATCGGCAGCGAGAAATTTGAAGGCTACACCAGCGAAGAAATGAAGATGGTGTACGAGACCCGAAAGATCATGGGTGACGACGACATCCAGGTCTGCCCTACGGCCGTTCGCGTTCCCGTAACGATCGGCCACAGCGAATCCATTCTGGTTGAAACGGAGAAGCCGCTGACCGTTGCCGAAGCAACCGAATTGTTCCATGCGGCACCGGGCATCACGGTCGTTGACGATCTGAGCAATCATCGCTATCCCATGCCGCGTGATTGTGATGGGCGTGATGATGTGTTCGTCGGTCGTATCCGCCGCGACATCAGTGGTAACGGAAACGGCATTGCGTTTTGGTGTGTCAGTGACAATCTGCGAAAAGGTGCGGCTACCAACGCGGTGCAAATCGCAGAGTTGTTACAGCAGTCGGTCGCATCGGCTGGCTGATCGGTGACGCGAACGTTTGCTTTGACCATTGCCTATGATGGAACCGATTTCGCCGGTTGGCAGGTTCAACCGGGTCAGGAAACGATTCAAGGGACGCTGCAGAGCGCGATCAAGAAATCAACCGGCCACGACGTCAACGTGACCGGAAGCGGTCGCACCGATGCCGGCGTTCACGCATTGGGCCAAGTCGCAAGTTGCCGATTTGCAAACTGGACGGCGTCGCCGCTGGCGCTGTTGAAAGCGATTAATTCGCGATTGCCGGAAACCGTGGTCGTGGTCAGCGTCCAAGACGCTCCAACGGATTTTCACGCGATTCGTGATGCGATCGGAAAGCGGTATCGTTATCAAATCCAGGTGCGCCATCAGCGCGACCCGTTTGAACATCGTTACCGTTGGCGATTGCGGCGTGATGTGGACGTCGCCGCCATGATCAAGGCTGCCGCCAAAGTCATCGGGCATCGTGACTTTTCCAGTTTCGAATCCGCCGGCGCTGCACGTAAGACGTCCGTCCGACACGTACGTGATTGTCAAGTGATCGTGGCGGATGACTATCGGACCACGGGCCACTTGGCGATCGAAGTCGAAGCGAATGGTTTCTTGTACAACATGGTTCGCAATATCGTCGGCACGCTGGTCGAAGTTGGATACGGAAAGCAGCCTCCCGAATGGGTCGACCACGTGCTTGATCGGCAGGATCGGACCTTGGCCGGACAAGCCGCACCCCCGCAGGGACTGTTCCTAAAAGAAGTTTATTACCAACCCGGCTTCCAGCCCCAAAGCTGCTGAACGGGGCGGCACCCCTTAATGTCTCCTAACGCACGGGTTTCAGCCCCTTAGTCCGGCTGTCCATAACAAACATCGGATCGACACCGGCCCTTAACGAGTTCTTAACCGTTTCGGCGCGACGTTACTCAATAATGCTGGCGTTTCGGAGGCGGCACGATCACGGCGATTGTGGCCGGAGAATTCCGAACGTCACAGGCACTACTGTCAATGTCGGTTGAAACCACCGTGCCCGAACCGGTCTTAGACGAAGCGACGCGCGAATTTGTGCGGCGGTCGATGCAGGCCGGATTGGTCGAACTTGCCGACATCAAAAAGGTCGTCGTCTCGCTGATGACCGAAGAGATTGCGTTCAGTCCCCAGCGGTTGGCCGACGGGTTGGTGGGCGCGGATCTGTTGACGCCTTGGCAGGCAAGAAAGTTGTTGGCCGGCAAGGGACGCGGATTTCATCTTGGCAATTACCGATTGTTGCGTCCGTTGGGTCGTGGCGGGATGGGCGTCGTGTTCTTGGCCAAGCATTCGGTGATGAATCGATTGATGGCGCTAAAGATTTTGCCGGCCGAGGCATCCAAAGATGCGCGGCGCATCGAACGATTCAAGGAGGAAGCTCGGGCGTCGGCAAAGTTGGAACATCCGAATATCGTCCAGGCCTATGACTTTTCGGAGGCCGACGGCAAACTGTTTATTGTGATGGAATATGTCGAAGGAGTCGACTTGCACCGCGCGGTCGCTCGCGATGGCGTGATGTCACCCGCCGAGGCACTGGACGCGATGATTCAAACGACCGATGCGCTGGCGCACGCCCATCAACGCGGCATCGTCCATCGCGACATCAAGCCGTCCAACTTGTTGCTCCGCAACGATGGTGTTGTGAAAGTCAGTGACATGGGACTGGCGCGGATCGGTTATGCCTCGGGCACGGAGTCATCCAACCGATTGACCGGCACTGCCGACTTCATCGCTCCGGAACAGGCGATCGATTCGAAAACCGCAGACGCCCGCGCCGACATCTATTCGCTCGGATGCACTTGGTATTTCTTGCTGGTCGGCAAACCGCCGTACGTCGGCAGCAACGTGGCGCAGCGGTTGGCCAAGCACCAAACCGCTCCGGTGCCGCTGGTTTCTGATGCACGATCCGATTGTCCACCCGCGATCAGTCACTTGATCCAGCGCATGATGTCCAAGCAGGCATCGGAACGACCGGCATCCGCGGCGGAGCTGTTGACTCAGTTGAAGCGAATTTCCGGATCGACGTCCGTCGGCGGCGAACTTGCCAATCGACATCGTTCGGGGCGAGTGACAGGTTTCACGGAGGAGTCATCGAGCTACGCATCCCTTGATGACAGCGGACCCTTGGGCGATGGAGTCAACCCCGCAACGGCGGCTGAGATCGTTGAAATCGATTTCGGCAGCTTACCTCCGATCGACATATCCACGTTGCCCACGATGTCTCCGGCCGCTGTGCCGATCTCTCCGCTTGCGGCCGTGGGCCAACCCGTTGGCAATGTTCGCGCGGCGAAATCGACCAAGGACCGTGACGTCGATAAAGAGTCCCGTCAAAGCCTACTGCTGGGCGTGGGTCTTGCTTTGTCGATCGTTGCGCTGTTGGTCGTTGTCGGCCTAACGTTTTACCAGATGACCAGGGATGAACAGACAGCACCACGTCTCAAATCGACGGAAGACGGCAAGGGAAATGTCATCATACTGCAATAGAGTTGAAATGCCCGTCGAATTGATCATCACCCAGGGAAGCAAGGCCGGAACGGCAGCGCCGATTCACCAAGGCTATTACCTGGTCGGAAGACACAAGGAATGCCAGATTCGTCCCAAGAGTCGCTCGGTCAGTCGCAGACATAGTCTGCTGATGCACAACGATGACGGGTTCGGTATCCTGGATTTGAAAAGCACTCGCGGCACCTTCGTCAACGGGTCACGTTTGGTTCCGCATCAATGGCGCGTGCTTTCAGACGGTGACGAAATCCGATTCGGCAAAGTGGTCTTTACGGTCTCCATCAAGCAACCGGCATTCGCCAATGTTGGTGCAACCGACGACTCGTCCGATGACGGTTCGTCCGTCGCCACGTTACCGACGTCCGAAGCACCCGAATCGTGGCAGAACCTTGATGTCGCGGAGTTCTTGGACGGCGAAGACGAAGACGACTTTGGATTGCCGTATGGTCGCGCCGACGACTTCGAAAAAAATAAGTCAGGAAGTTTGAAGTCGAAATCAAAGTCAAAATCGTCTTCAAATAGCGACGTTCTTTCGGACAGTGCGATTCGGTCGGGTAAAGCCGGCGACACCATGATCGGCGACGCAGCCGATGACTTTGACGATGAAACTGATATCGACAAAGAGGTCGAGGTGGATGCGGCGCCGAAAAAACGCCCGCCGCGAAAGAAAATTGATCACGACGAATACAAACGTGGTTCTCGCAAATCGCTGTCGTTACCCACGTTTGGACTGAGCTTTGTTGGCGGTGTCAATTGGAAAACGATCGGAGCGATTGTACTAACCGCCGTGACGATCGGCGCCTTTGCCTATCAGGTCTACAGCTTCGGACGTGGTCCGGTTGTGCCGATTCGCGAGAATTTAGACTGAGTCGACGACGTATGTCACCGGCGTGAAAGACCGTCGAAGTATACTCCGCGAATGATTTCGCGAGACGCCGACACGATTGATAACGGTAACGAAGCTGTGGAAGTTGCCGGGCATCTCGGCTGCACGGCGCCTGACACTCGTTCCCACCGATTGGCATCGCAATTTCTGGCGACGGTTGTTGTTTCCTTTTCAATCGTCGGCATGCAGGTGGTTCAAGGGATTCTGTTGGCCCGCATCCTTGGGCCGGTCGGTCGCGGAGAATACGCCACCGCAGTTTTTTTTGTGCAGTTGTTGCTGTACATCGGGTTGTTTGGCGGCCTGGAGGTGATTTGTCGACACGCGGCCCATGCGGAACTGGATGTCGACCAACTGCGGCGTGCGGCGCTGAAGTTGGGGTTGGTCACGGGAGGTGTTACCACCATCATCGCGATGGGGTTGAGCGTCTGGTCACTTCCGGCGGAGAAACAGTTCCTGATTCCGATGGCTCTATTGTGTGCACTTTCGATCACGGGCCAACAAGTTGTTTTGGTCATGACAGCGATTGATCGGGGGCGAGGCCGGTTTGGCAACTACAACCTTCGTCGGGTGATCGCGGCGTCTTCGTTTCCGGTGTTGTTGTTGGCCGCACAGTTGGCCATCGGCGTAACACTTCGTTCGGTCTGCGTCCTGTTTGTGATTGCTTCGATCGTCTCGATGGCGGCGTGTCTGACCGGTCTTCCCAAGCCGATCGCCGGGATCAGTGATCCGAAGGTCGGTCGATTGCTAAGAGACGGGCGGCCGTACGCGCTCAGCACATTTGCCACCGACGTTTTCGAGCGATTGGATTTGATGTTGATCCTTTGGATCGCGGGCTTGCAGGATCAAGGTTACTATGCCGCGATGTTGCCGGTTGTTTATCCGCTGTTGATCATTCCCAATACGATGGGGTTGTTTTTATTTAATGCCGGTGCCGATCATCGCAAGAGGTTGGCGGTCCGCGATGTGCATCGGATACTGGGGGCATGCATCGCAGTGCAAGCGATTTGTACGATCGTGTTCATGGTTTTGGTCGGCACGGTCGTTGAGTGGTTTTACGGAGTGGAGTTTATTCCGGCGGTGCCACTGGCGATGTGGTTGGCGCCTGTGGCTGCGATCAGGGGGATCCTGCAGGGGCTGGAGAGCTATGTCAAGGGACGCGGCAAGCCTTTGGTCGCCGTCAAGTGTCGCGTCGCGGCGATGGTCGTTATGTTGGTGGTGACGTTTCTGTTGCATCCACATTACGGCCCGGTCTCGGTCGCCATGGCGGCATTGGCCGGGCAGATGCTGTGCCTTGTTTGGATGTCGGCACTGGTTTACGCGGACATCGGCGGTCGCGTGGAGATGGAAACGGTGGGATAGTTTGGTTCGGCTTGTTCGACGCACTGGTCCGTTGGGCCAATGGCTGTGACGACGCGATGCCATTTGTTTCTGACTCCTGGTCCTTTTTCTGTAGCCCAACATGTCGTTACTTCTGTTGATCGACGGCTACAACATTTCGCAGCCGATCGCACCGTCCCGGTCACCGGATCCGCGTTGGCTGGAGCAGATACGCGGGGTCTTGTTGCGAGATTTGACGACCCATTTAAGCCAATCTTTGCGTCGACGGACGTGTGTCGTGTTTGATGCCGCCAACCCGCCGCGCGATCGCCCCAGCCGATTCACGCACAACGAAATTGATGTTCAGTTTGCCGTCGACCATCTGGCAGCCGACGATTTGTTGGAGGAAATCATTCGGGCGCACCCCACGCCCAAGCGATTGATGGTGGTTTCGTCCGATCATCGAGTCCAGATTGCGGCCAAACGTCGTGGCGCTGCCCACTTTGATAGCCAGCCTTGGATGGACGACCTCACGGACGGAAAAATTCACCTTGCGGTTGCGTTAAAGCCGGAATTGGGCGGGGCAGGGCAGGGCGGTTCGCCGGAATCAAAGTCCCACGGAAAACCGGCCGGACCG
This sequence comes from Planctomycetales bacterium, assembly GCA_020426665.1. GTDB lineage: Bacteria > Planctomycetota > Planctomycetia > Pirellulales > Pirellulaceae > Stieleria. The sequence continues at coordinate 10,159 of JAGQPO010000376.1, read as the reverse complement.
GTAAAACCTCGTGTCGAAGACCCGTCCGAGGTCGCCGATTGGATGCGGGAATTTGGTTTCGACGATTGATAGACCTGAGAAAGACGATTGATTGACCCAAGAAATCGGTCTGCGACTCATTGCTCCTTCCGTACATGACCCGACCATCATAGAATCCCCAATCTGATTGCCGACACCGTCGTTACGCCGGCATCCCGCTCCCCCCAATGAGACTCCGATTCGTTCGATGACAGCCACCGCGACCGACCAACGAGCGTATAACTTTTCCGCCGGCCCCGCCGTTTTGCCGGTTTCGGTACTTGAGGAAGTCCGTGACGAAATGCTGTGCCTGCCCGGCGCACGATGTTCGTTGTTGGAGATGAGCCACCGAGACAAGGAGTTCATCAGCATTCTGCACGATGCTGAAAACTCGATCCGTGCTTTAATGGATATCAGCGATGATTATGCGGTTCTGTTTTTGCAAGGCGGTGCGGCACTTCAATTTTCAATGATCCCGGCAAACCTGTTGCGTGGTTTCGGAAAGTCGGCTGCCTACATCCAGACCGGCACGTGGGGGAAAAAGGCAATCGCAGAGGCGAAGAAAGAAGGCAAGGTGGACGTCGTCTACGACGCTGCCGGATCCAATTTTAATCACGTGCCCGGACCGAGCGATTACAGTGTTGCCGACGATGCAGCGTATCTGTATTACTGTAACAACGAAACGATTCAGGGCGTACAGTTTCAAACCGAGCCGGTTTGTCCGGCGGGCGTTCCTTTGATCTGCGACGCGTCGAGCGATTTTCTGCATCGTCAAGTCGATATCAATAAGTACGGCCTGATGTATGCCTGTGCCCAAAAGAATGCCGGCCCGGCCGGTGTAACGGTCGTAATCATTCGTCGTGATTTACTGGAACGCGGCAGCGACTCGTTGCCCGGTTACCTGAACTACAAGAATCACGCCGAAGCAGATTCAGAATGGAACACGCCTCCGACGTTCGCAATTTGGGTTCTCGGAAAAGTTGCGAAGTGGCTGCGCGATGACGTCGGCGGCTTGGCAGCGATGGAAGCCATCAACCGCGCCAAAGCCAAAACCTTGTATGATGCGATTGATCAGTCCAACGGGTTTTACACCGGACATGCCAAGCCGGATTGTCGTTCGCTGATGAACGCGACGTTCACGTTGCCCAACGATGAATTGCAATCTGCGTTCTTGTCAGAAGCCGCCGAGCACAACTTGGTCAGTCTGAAAGGCCATCGCAGTGTTGGCGGTATCCGCGCGAGCATCTACAACGCGATGCCGGTCGAAGGTGTCCAGGCACTCGCCGACTTCATGACCCAATTCGCCACCAAGAATGCTTGATTCTTGCAGCAGCTGTCACGCGAACCATGATTCCTTTACCTTGATTCGCGTGACGGCGCTCGGCTTTAAGATTGCTCTCGCCCGATTAAGATTGCTCCCCCACTCGATTCCTTTCCTCAAACAAAATATCGCCAGAGATGTACAAGATCCTGACGCTCAACAACATCTCCGTCAAAGGACTCTCACGCCTGCCGCGCGAGAACTATGAAATTACTTCGGAAGCGAGCCAACCGGATGCCATTTTGTTGCGATCATTCAAGATGCACGACATGGAAATCCCCAGTTCGGTTGCGGCGATCGGACGCGCCGGCGCGGGAGTCAATAACATTCCCGTCGATAAAATGACCAAGCTCGGAATTCCGGTCTTTAACGCACCCGGTGCAAACGCAAATGCGGTGAAGGAATTGGTGCTAGCCGGTTTGTTGATGGCATCGCGGAACATCTATCCCGCGATGCAGTTTGCCCAAACGCTGGAAGGTTCCGACGCCGAGATCTCGACGGCAGTTGAAGCCGGCAAGAAGAACTTTGTCGGTTACGAAATACATTCCAAAACGCTCGGCGTCATTGGACTGGGGGCGATCGGTCGACGCGTTGCCAATGCGGCCAGTGCATTGGGAATGAAGGTCGTCGGATACGATCCGCAAATCTCAGTTGAAAACGCATGGAAGCTATCTCGAAATATTGAACAAGCCATCAACCTGGACCATCTGTTTTCGCAGTGTGATGCGGTCAGTGTGCACGTTCCGTTACTCGATGCGACCAAGGGGCTTGTCAGCAAGGCACGCATTGCATCGATGAACGACGGCGGCGTGATCGTCAATCTGGCTCGTGGCGGCATTTGTGATGACGAAGCCGTCGTCGCCGCGTTGGATTCAGGAAAGCTGAGCGGTTACGTCATCGACTTCCCAACCGCCGCGTTGTTGAAACATCCCAAAGTGATCTCGTTCCCGCATTTGGGGGCGTCCACGGAAGAGGCCGAAGAGAATTGCGCGATCATGGTCGCCGATCAAGTTCGCGACTTTCTGGAAGATGGTACCGTTACCAATTCGGTCAACTTCCCAGAGGCAACGATGCCGCGTGGCGGCAAGGGATGTCGCGTCACGATCGCCAACGAAAATGTCCCCAACATGGTCGGCCAGATTTCGACGATTCTCGCCAACGCGGGACTGAACATCGCTGATTTGCTGAATAAGTCCCGAGGCGATCTGGCCTACACGATCATTGACCTGGACGGAAAGCTGGAAGAGGCATCGTTGAACGCACTGCGCGGCATCGAAGGCGTTCTGGCGGTCCGCCATCTGCCGGGCTGATAACCACGGCACAACGTAGCCTTGCAGGCTCGGGCTGTTACCTTGATAAGCACTCGTGGATTGGGCATCACTGGACGGTCTCGAAAGCCTGCACACCAACACGCACACGGCGTGGACGCGGTTGATGTAAAATTCAGGCATGAAACACTTCATTGCCTGTCTGTCCGTGTCGGTGTCAATCGCAATCACTCCCGTCGTCGCTTGCGCCGATGGTCCATGGAAACGACACGCCATCGATAATCGTCATCAAGGTGCCGACGGTGTCCGCCTGGGAGATTTCAACGGCGACGGACTGTCGGATGTCGTGACGGGTTGGGAAGAATCGGGACTGGTTAAATTGTATTTGAATCCTGGGCCCGTTGATTCCAAATCGGCATGGCCGGCGACGATGATCGGCAAGGCCAAATCACCCGAAGACGCGGTGCCCATTGATTTGGATGACGATGGGCATCTTGATATTGTCAGTTGTCACGAAGGTAAGCAGCGTCAGGTGCTGGTGCATTGGAATGACGCAGGCACCGCAAAGTGGACGACAGACCGTTTTGGGCAACTCGATGGTGTGATGTGGATGTTCGCGTTGCCGCTTGGGAAAATCGATACAAGGACGGCGCTGGCGGTGGGGGCAAAGGGGCCAAATGCTTCGATCACATTGCTGATCAGTCCCGCCGACGATTCTCGCCAATTGAATTCATGGACAGTCATTCGATTGCGTGATGCCGGTTGGATCATGTCGTTGCGGTCGATCGACATGGATGGTGATGGAGACCGCGATATCGTGTTCTCCGATCGCAAAAGCAATCTTTGTGTCGCCGGTTGGTTGGAACAGCCCGATGATCCGGAGGGGAAGTGGAATGAACATCAAGTCGCAGCGAAAGACAAGGAAGTGATGTTCTTGACCGCAACGAAGGACCGCTGGTTGATCGCTATGCGTGAAAGCCAGTACCTGGATTGTCGTCGTACGAACGATGGTTGGGATGTTGTTTCGATTGATAACCCACCAGGCGTTATCAATGGAAAGGCGATTGAAATGTTGCCTGACGGGCGAGTGATCATGACCGCAAACACGGCGGCAAGTCCGAATCCGGAGTTGCCGGGGATTTGGATTCGCGACACGCGGGGCCGCTGGTCGGCGATTGACCCGACGCCGAAGGTCAAGTTTGATCGGATGGAGTTGATTGACTTGGATGGAGATGGAGACTTGGACGTGATGACGTGCGAGGAGCGTCAAAACTTGGGCGTCATCTGGTACGAGAACCCGGAGCGGTAAGAGTCTGGCCGTGGTCTGACGAACGGGGCAGGGCAGGGGAGTGACGCGCGACGGATTGTCAATCCGCGTCTGATTGTGATTGACACGCGGTCCACTATTTTTTCAATGAAGACTTTTTTCGAAGTCCGCTGATCGCGAATAACAGCATTCCGATCACCAAAGAGACGGCGGCACGAGACAGTTGACGAGCACGTTTTCGGCTCAGTCGCCACTTATCGTATCTCAGCGGAGGGTGCGACAGGGGAGTCCAGATCCGCGTGGATAGATCAACGGCAGTTTCACGCCCCGTTTCACGCTACCGAGTCCCAGAATCATCTGGACTCCACCACACCGCTTTCACTAATGTCCGCTGGAAATCATTGACGTCCAGCAGTGGCAGTAGGCTTTTCCGTGTCTTCGATCCAACGATTCCGCCCGTGGTTGCTACCGATCGGACTGATGGCCTGTATGGTCGTCATTTTGATGCCGTTGCCGACGGCGATCATGGATTTGTTGTTGGCGGGAAACATCGCCGTTGCGGTCGTTATTTTGTTGACGACGATTAATGTCGCAACACCACTGGAATTCAGTGTGTTCCCTACGTTGTTGTTGGCAACGACCCTGTCGCGTTTGGTGTTGAACATTGCGACAACGCGTTTGATCTTGTCCAACGCGCCGACGGCGGGCGAAAACGCGGCCGGCGGCGTGATACGGACGTTCGGACAATTCGTTGCGGGCAACCAAATCGAAGTCGGGTTGGTGATTTTCTTGATTCTGGTGGTGGTCCAGTTTGTGGTCATTACCAAAGGGGCTACGCGAATCAGCGAAGTAGCGGCACGATTTGCGCTCGACGGTATGCCGGGGCGTCAATCGGCGATCGACGCGGACTTGAACGCGGGAAACATCGACGCCGAAACGGCGGCCCGTAAACGAGACGATTTGATCGCCGAAGCCGACTTTTATGCGGCCATGGACGGAGCTGGGAAATTCGTGCGCGGTGACGCCGTCGCAGGCTTGGTGATCACCGCGATCAACATCATCGGTGGGCTGTACTTGGGCGTCATTGTCTCAGGGATGGGCGTTGCCAACGCAGCAGAAGTTTTTACCAAGTTGACGATCGGTGACGGGTTGGTCAGCCAGATTCCGTCGTTGCTGATCTCATTGTCCGCAGGCGTCTTGGTCACACGCGGGATACGTCGGACCAATCTTTCAGACAATTTGGTGACGCAGCTGTTGGGCAACTCCAAGGCATTATTTGTCGCGGGCGGCTTTCTGTTGGTGCTGGTGTTCACGGGGCTTCCACCAATCCCAATGGTTCTACTCGGGTCAGGTTGTGTTTTGATTGCGACGACACTGGATCGCAACGACAAACGCAAATCCATGGAAGAACAACAGCGGCGAGAGGCGGAGACGGCGAACACGGCGACGACTCAGAAACGCGTCGAAGACTTCTTGAGTGTCGATCCGTTGGAGGTCGCCATCGGACTCGGATTGTTGCCGCTGGCCGATCCCAGCCGCGGCGGCGACCTGATGCAACGGATCGCAAGCTTGAGAAACCAAATGGCTGCCGAAATCGGAATCGTGCTGCCGAAGGTTCGTGTGCGAGACGATGCGACGCTTGGCGAGCAGGCTTATGAGATCCGACTATTTGGTGACTTTGTCGCGCGAGGCCAATTGCGTGTCGATCGTTTGTTGGCGACGGGAGATAACCGGATCACGGGGATGGTCCAGGGAGAACGAGTCGCCGACGTTGCCAATGGTACGGCGATTTGGATTGACCCGGTCGATCGTGAACAGGCAATGATCTATGGGTTCAAGACGCAAACCGCACCTGGCGTGTTAGCGGATCACTTGGAACGTTTGGCGCGTGCGCACGCCGACGAACTTCTGTCACATGACGCGACCAAGCATTTGCTGGACGAATTGCGTCAAGTCGCCCCCGCGATGGTCGACGATCTGGTGCCCGGCAGATTGAAAATCGCTGATGTACAAAAGGTGCTACAGGGATTGCTGCGTGAAGCCATTCCGATTCGCCAACTGGGAATCATTCTGGAAGCCCTTGGTGACGCGAGCGAACAGACCTCCGACGCAGCGGAGCAAATTGAGCGAGTTCGACTACGCCTATCGCGAACCCTTTGTGCCCAGTTGCGTGACGCGAAGCGAACGATGCGAGTCATTGCGATCGACGACGATCAAGCCGTGAATTTGGATGATTCAATCCCTGGCGGTGTCCAAGTGTCGTCGTCGGCATCGTCTTCGCGTTCGGATGCGCAAACGAGCCAACAATTTTCGTCGCCTCGCAACAAAACGTCAGACGTCACTTGCGACGCGATTCGGCAAGCCGTTAAGAATCTATCCAGCGAAGGATATCCACCTGTCGTTTTGGTAGGACCACGACTTCGCCGCCGCGTGAAACAGATCATCGACGATGCCGGTATCTGGGCGCACGTTTTGTCCACTAACGAAATCACAAACGACACACACTTGGAATTTCAATCTCTTCCTGTTGATCCACGATCTTCGGCAGCCGCCTAGAACTGACGTCCTTTCGCTTCGCCATTGATAACCTGTTTGATGCAAATCAAAATATTCCGTGCCGCAAATCTGCAAGCTGCCCTGGAGGAGATCCGGGAACAGTTGGGACCGAACGCGTCGGTGTTGCGAACGCGACAATGTCGTGACGGATGGATGGGCTGGCTGGGACGCAGCTATGTCGAAGTAACGGCCAGTTCGGGCGACGAACATCAGGACCAGCCACGGATGGATCTGGGTAATCGACTGCCCGGACCGCCGACGGGCCGATTGTCCCGGCACACGTTGGAGTCGCCGACCGGTCAAAACATTCACACTGCGGATCACCTGATCGATTCGCGTCATACGGCAATCAGCCGATTGTCCAACGGTCCCACCGCGTCGCGACTGTCCATCGCGTCTCAGACCAGCGGGGTTCATCAGGCGCCGGTTGACCCGTATTCCGAATACCGCACCGGCTTGATCTCGTTGGGAGTTTCTCCCACGATCGCCGATCGCTGGCTGCGATCAACGGGCGGGTTTGTCGCCAACCTGGGCGACCGCTACGAACAAACCTTCTTAGACCATCTTGCACTCAGTGTCGCGCGCGAAATTCGCTTGAGCGGGCCGATCCAAATCAACCCCGGCGAGCGACGGATTGTGGCACTGATCGGTCCGACGGGCGTGGGGAAAACCACCACGGTTGCAAAGCTGGCGGCGGGTTTTCGAATTCGATCCAAACGCCGTGTCGGTTTGCTGACGATTGACACGTTTCGCATCGCCGCCGTGCAACAATTGCAGGCATACGCGCAAATCATGGATCTGCCGATGAGCGTTGTCGAATCGGCCGACCAAATGCGTGACGCGATCGACAAACTTGGCGACGTGGATCTGATATTGATCGATACCGCCGGGCGCAGCCCCAAAGGCGATATGAATCTGGCCGGATTGACGGACCTGTTGCGCACGGCCCAGCCGGATGAAACCCACTTGGTGATCAGTGCGACAAGTACGGCCGCTGTCGTACAGTCGGCGATTGACGGATTTTCTGCCGCCAGACCGACCGCAACGATCTTGACCAAGTTAGATGAAACACCGTACACCGCAGGGGTCCTGTCGGCGATCACTTCGTCAAGCCATTTTGTCGGGATTCCCGTCAGCTACGTCACCAACGGCCAACACGTCCCGGACGACATTGCGATTGCGACGACGGATCAGTTGGTCGCCCGACTGTTACCCGCCGGCATGGGCGCCGCACAGACCGAAGCGGCCTAAAAAGAAAACTTTAAGACTCAACTCAACTAGACAAACAACCGATAGAGAAGACGTGGAAGGCTGGAAACTCAAAAAAAGACTTGAGATCTTTTTTTGAGAGTCCGCTTTCGGCGACTGGGTAGACCCCGGCACTCTCGACCAACAAAGCTGGACACGGATGTCCAAACGGTCGCGGGTAACCCATCCGGTGTCATTGCCCGTGTGGCGACTGGTGATTTCGACTCGCATGGATGTGAGACGAATCGTCAGTCACCGCGGACCAAACACATGACCTCGGCGACATGACGTCGTCGGTGGACTATTTGAAGATCACGGAGGATTGGATGCCAGCCGCAGTTTCAACAGACGAAGAAATCCTAGAGGTTTGGAAGCAATTCAAGCAAACCGAAAAGGATGCGGACGAATACGAACCTCTGCGTAACCGCTTGGTTGAGCGTTACATGCCGCTGGTTCGATACAACGGAGAACGCATTTGGCAGCGCCTGCCCGATGGCGTTGAACTTGACGACTTGATCAGCGCGGGCATCTTCGGCCTGATGGACGCGATCGACGCCTACGACATGGATCGAGGCGTCAAGTTCGAAACGTATTGTGTCCCTCGGATTCGAGGCGCGATGCTGGACGAACTTCGCACGATGGACTGGGTTCCCCGATTGGTTCGCAGCAAGGCCAGTAAGTTGGCGGTTGCCAAGAAACAATTGGAAACTCGGTACGGACGCCCGGCGACCGTGCAGGAACTTTCCGAGCACATGGAGTTGTCGGTTGCAGAAGTCGAAAAGATGGAATCGGACGCCAACGCCGTCGGTGTCGTTTCGCTGAATAAAAAGTGGTACGAAACCGACAGCTATAAAGACGTCCGCGAAATCGACATTCTGGAAGACAAGAAGGGTGAAGACCCGACGCGACGTGTCCAGAAGAACGACTTGATGCGATTGGTCACCAAGGGGCTTAACCGCAACGAGCGATTGATCATCATTCTTTATTACTACGAAGAATTGACGATGAAAGAAATCGGTGCAACCTTGGACCTTTCCGAATCGCGCGTCAGCCAGATGCACACTTCAATCGTCAATCGATTGCAAACCCAACTGGGGCTGCGTCGTATCGAATTCGGCACCGCTTAGTTTTGGTAATTGGTTTCCTCAGTGCGCGTCGCTCATATCATCACTCGAATGATCATTGGCGGCGCGCAAGAGAACACCTTGTTCAATTGTCTGGACTTGATCGAGCATCACGGCGACGAGGTGATGCTGATCACCGGTCCCGCACTGGGGCCCGAAGGCGACTTGCTGGATCGATCGGGTTTCTCTCGCGATCCATCGGATTTACAAGGCACGTCTGAAAAAAAGGGCATGTCGGGATCGCGGGGCAGGGCAGGGGAGTTGAAAATTGAGATGCTGCCGTCGTTTCGGCGGAACATCAATCCGATCCATGATTGGGCGGCATCAACTGCGATCCGCAAAGCGATCAAACAATTTCGGCCCGACGTTGTTCATACCCACAGTGCCAAAGGCGGATTGTTGGGACGGAAAGTCGCCTGGTCTCTTGGCGTCCCGGCCGTCATCCACACCGTGCATGGTGCGCCGTTTCACGAATTCCAGCCGAGATTAGCACGCGAGTTTTTTCGGCTGTGCGAACGGTACGCCGCATCACGATGCCATCACATGATCTCCGTCGCCGATGCGATGACGGATCTGATGGTTCGATCCGGAGTCGCTCCCCGCGACAAGTTCACGACCATTTACAGCGGAATGGATGTCGATCCGTTTTTGAACGCTGACGAGCATCGATCCAGGATTCGTGCGAGGTACAACATCGGGTCCGATCGCGTGGTGGTTGGAAAAATCGCACGATTATTTCATCTCAAAGGCCACGTCGATCTGATCAATGCCGCCCAGAGCGTCGTCCGGCGATGCCCGGACGTTCTGTTCCTGTTGGTTGGTGACGGCATCTTGAAAGAGTCGCTGACCCGGCAAATTGAGTCACTGGGTTTGACGGACCATTTTATTTTTGCCGGCCTTGTCGCCCCGACCGAAGTCCCCGCACTGATCGGTGCGATGGACGTGCTGGTTCACACGTCGTTGCGTGAAGGGCTGGCCAGGGCACTGCCCCAGGCCTTGATCGCAGGAAAACCCGCCGTTAGCTACGACGTCGATGGTGCCCGCGAAGTGGTCATCAGCGGCGAAACGGGGTTCCTGGTTCCGGTGCGAGACATCGCGACCCTCTCTGAATCGCTAGTCCAGTTGGTGCAAAACGAATCATTGCGCCAGCAGTTGGGCAGGGCAGGGCGGCAGCGATTTACGGACCGGTTTCGGCATCAGACGATGACCGCTCAAATTCGCGAGCTGTATCTACGGATTCTTGCAGAAAACGCGTCCGGAACCAAAGGTTAGTGCTTCGTCCAAATTAGTTTTTAGGGTTGCGTCAACTTTGTACGACGGACTTCCAGTCCGTCGATACCGACGTTTTTCGACGGAC
>JAGQPO010000375.1 GCA_020426665.1 Planctomycetales bacterium | reverse complement strand
GCGACATCAAACGAGTTCATCGCATGGTGCCAACCACAAGGCGCCCCGTACAACCCGTCAACCATCGTCTATGGTGACCAGTTGTATGTGTTGCACGATCGTGGGTTGATGGCGTCTTATGACGCGAAGACCGGCGAGTTGATTTACGAAAAAAAGCGAATCAAGGGTGGGCGATCGTTCACGTCATCGCCATGGGCGTATGACAACAAAATCTTTTGCATGAACGAATTCGGGCAAACGACGGTGATTGCCGCGGGCCGGGAATTCAGAGAACTTCACAGTAACCAACTGGACAGTACGGAGCTTTGCATGGCAACGCCAGCGATCGCCAACGATCGGCTGATCTTGCGAACCGGTGACGCGGTTTATTGCATCACCAAGCCATAGCAGAAACCGACTCAACATGCTATCGGAATCCATAGCCTGGATTGTCAGGGTGAAAATCTTCGTCGGTCAACCCGACGTTTAATTGAACATCACGGTAGGTGTATTCCTCTTTCAACAGCGGCCTGTCGCTTCCTGCGTCTGGCCAGTCATAGGATTCAAATCGAATCGGCAACCCCAGTTCGTTGTCGATATAGACCCTGACCAAGTGGTACTGAAAGTAGTCTCGCTTGATCGGATGGGTCACTTCAATCCTGGTGCAGTCATGGTCCTCGAAAGTCGCCCCGCTATGAATATTGACGTCGCACTCTGCATACTCTAGATCCTTCTTACCCAAGACGATCATTCGTTCGACTAAGCGTTTGATCCCAAATTCGGTAATCGGATAACGACTTCCACTCATCACCATCGGACTATGGGGGTCGACAGCGAGCGTCAAAAAAGCAAGGCGTTGACCGCCCTTTCGCACCAGCAATTTGCTGTCGGCATCACGGTTGACGAACAGCACCTCGCGATCGCGGATACTCGCCGGATGTTCGAATTTTATATACAAGGCAAACGGTAACGATCCATTGCCATCGTCCACTTGGCGGTGACGAACCTTTGCAAAAAAGGTCTCCGGTGCTTGTAATTGACCTCGAATGCGTTCACGTTTCGTCATCACACACGTGTAGTCACGAATCTCATTAACAATGCGTTGATAGCCTTCGTCTGCGATCCGCAGAGTTGGTGCCAGCGGATGCGATTTTTGTTGGTGACTGAGATGAAGTTGGAAGTCCGCACGCGATGCCTCATCAAGCTGATCCCTGGAATCGATGGTTGCCGATACATCAGGCTCTTCAGCGTGCAGCCGAGATCCTGTCGTAAACACTAGCGTCAACCCTATCAATGTGACCGCAGTGACTATCGCAGTCCGGCGATGGGAATCAGCAAGAAATGACCTGCGATGTCGCTGTGGACGCTCTGGATCCATGTTGGATGCTCTGTGGCTGAGGCTTCGAGAAATTGGAATCGAATTCAACGGTCGAAGAATTCAACAATGTTTGATTACGATTCCCACCACGCAAGCAAACATGGTGCCAATACCTTCAACAGTCCGTTTACGCGGTTTGTCCCCTATCGACCGCTGGTCACAACGTTGTTTTCCAAGCCTCAGGATTTATCGCGAGTCAGGTTTAAATTGAAGAGATGGAAGGCTTCCTGACGTGCACTATTGTCTCGCCAGCGATGCATATTCGCACAAGTCGGTGCCTTCGGGACCTCGGGTTTCATGCATCCCCGGATTTTGGATGGTTGATCATGAATTGGAAGTCATCGCAGTGTCTCCGGGGCGATCACCCGCCAACGCTGCCACGGAGCAGGGCGGTATAAGGTTTGCAGTGATGCTGAGCCGAAAAATCAAAACGGCTAATTGACGTTGGCGCCGTCGAATTAAACACCACCAATCCGGAGTCTATGATGGCGACTATTGGAATCGATTTGGGCACCTCGAATTCTGCGGCAGCGGTCCTGCGAGGCGGTCGACCTGTGATCATCCCTAGTTGCGAAGGGATCAGCATTGGTGGAAAGGCATTTCCCAGTTACGTCGCGTTCACTGCCGACGGTGAAAAGTTGGTTGGCGAACCGGCGAGGCGTCAGGCGGTGGCCAATCCGGAGGGGACCGCGACGGCGTTCAAGCGAAAGATGGGCAGCCGTGAAACAATCCGGCTGCGCGACCACGTGTTTACTCCGGAGCAGTTGTCCGCATTTCTGTTGCAAAAAATAAAGAGTGATGCCGAATCATTTCTCGGTGAACCTGTAAAAAATGCGGTCGTCACCGTACCCGCCTACTTTGACGATAATCAGCGCAGTGCAACTAAGGATGCCTGTAAAGTTGCGGGGATCGAAGTGATTCGGTTAGTGAACGAGCCGACAGCGGCTTCGCTGGCTTATGGACTGGATCGTAGCGGTGAGGAATTAAGAATTGCCGTCATCGATTTTGGCGGTGGCACTTTGGATGTCACCATCATGGAATTTGGGGCGGGCGTCTTTGAAGTCAAATCCACTAGCGGAGACACTCAGCTTGGTGGGACAGACATGGACAGTTTGGTCGTCGAACTGTTGTGCGATCGGTTTCAGAAACAAACAGGAGCAGACGTTCGCACCGATTCCAAAGCACTCGCGAGGGTGCGAGAAGCTGCGGAAATGGCAAAGATCGAATTGTCAACCAGCGTCTCAACACACATCAGCTTGCCCTACCTGAGCAATGTCGGTAATCAGCCCGTGCATCTGGAAACGGAACTGAAGCGGGCCGATCTGGAACACCAAGTGATGCAAGTTGTCGAACGCTGCCGAGTTCCGATCGAGCAGGCGCTCCACGACGCAGGCGTCACAGCCAAAGAGATCGATCGTATTGTGTTTGTCGGAGGCCCAACGCGGATGCCCGTCGTGCGAGCCTTTTTCGAGGAAATCCTCGGGCGAAAGGCGGAAATGGGAGTTGATCCGATGGAATGTGTGGCCAGCGGAGCGGCAATTCAAGCAGGTGTGCTGAGCGGTGAGGTTAGCGACATTGTCTTGGTCGACGTGACGCCGCTGACGCTTGGGATTGAAACGCTGGGTGGGGTGGCAACGTCGCTCATTTTTCGTAACAGTCCGATACCCGTCAAGCATACCGAGACATTCACGACGGCAGCCGACATGCAAACGTCTGTCACCGTCAATGTGTATCAGGGTGAACGACCGATGGCGCGCGACAATACCAACCTGGGCCAATTCACTCTCGATGGTTTGCCGCCGGCGCCACGCGGAACGCCAAAAGTCGACGTCACGTTCGACATTGATGCAAACGGTATTCTGAACGTCACCGCAGTCGATCAAGCAACCAAAAAATCAAACACGATCAGTATTGCCGGATCGACGCGGTTGCCAAAAGAAGACAAGGAGCGAATGGTGGCCGAGGCGGAACGTTATGCCGAGGAAGATACAAAACGAAAAGAGAATGCCATCAAACTCAATGCCGCCGATGAGGCATGTTATCAGGCTGAAAAAATGTTGGCCGAACATGGAGGTAAACTTTCGCCCCAGCAGCATGATGCGTTGCAAAATGCAATGCTCAATACCCGCAAAGCGATTGGAAAGTCCGACGTGGACGAAAGTGAAAAGGCCACGGAAGAGATGAAGAAAATCATGAGTGAGATTGGTGCTGCTTTGTACGCCGATGCCGCTCACGGCAAAACCGAAACGCAAGCGGGACACACAACTAGCCAAACCTCACGCACTGATTCGGCACCGACAGGTTTCCCAGGGTCGCCGACACAACAGCGCGTCGTTGATGCCGAGTTCCAAGAAAAGTCCTGATCGTACGATGGTCGCGGCACAAAGAGATTATTACGAAGTTCTGGGTGTTTCTTCGAAAGCGAATTCCAAGGAAATCAAATCCGCGTTCCGGAAACTGGTCATGCAATACCACCCGGATCGCAACAAAGAGCCCACCGCCCAAGAAAAATTCAAAGAAATTGCAGAAGCGTACGCCGTACTTTCAGATCCGAAAAAGCGTGCCGACTACGATTCTCGCGGGTATGCCGGAGTCGCCGATTTCTCGAGCGAAGACTTGTTTGGCGGAATCGATTTTGAAGAAATCTTCCGTGGCAGTGGTCTTCATTTCGGTGTGGGAAGTGACCTTTTTTCAAATTTCTTTGGACACCTTCACCCGCATTCCAGATCAAGCCGCGGACGCGACATCGAGATTTCGATTGCTATCCCACTGGAAAAAGTAAACTCCGGAGGTGATGAAACGGTCAGTTATTCACGCCCAGTCAGCTGTCCGATTTGCCACGGCGATGGCGCTAAGCCCGGTACCAAACCCCGGCAATGTGAAGCGTGCAAAGGCAGTGGGCAGCAAATTAATTCCAGACAGGCACATCGTGAACTTGGACAGGTTCTGGTTCAACACATTGTCACATGTCCAAACTGCCACGGCCGAGGTTGGGTCGTGGATCATCCCTGCGAAGCGTGCAAGGGCGCGGGGAAGCAGGACAAGGATGAAGTGCTGACCGTTACCATTCCTGAGGGCGCCGAGGAAGGGTTGGTGTTGCGCATACCCGCGCATGGATTTCCGGGCGAAAAACCGAATGATGAGCCAGGCGATTTGCTTATCGTCGTACACACACAACCCGATTCACGATTTGCCCGTCACGGCGCCGATCTTTGGCGCACAGAAGTCTTGACAGTTCCTGATGCGGCGCTGGGAACGGAATTGGATCTGGCGACCTTGGATGGCCAAGTCAGTGTGACCATTCCGCCGGGCGCGCAATCTGGCGAGATCCTAAGACTGCGCGGAAAAGGACTGGTCCAACCGAACGGACTGGGACATGGTGATTTGAACTTGCGATTGACCGTTCACATTCCTGAGCGATTGACCACTGAAGAACGAGAGCTTTACAAAAAGTTGCAAACAATCGCACCGACCAAACACAAACATGTCTAGTCAGTGCTCATACTAATGATGGCGTGACGTGAGTTACAGCATTGCATCAAACGCTGCTTTCAGACCGGCAATGTGTGCGATTACGGTGTGGTGGTGCTTTTTCATGCGTTCATGGGCGTCACGCAACTGCTGATGACGTGTTGCCTCCTCGGTATGTCCATGCACGAATGATTCTTCTCCAGACCCTTCATTGGACCGGCAAGTTTCGGCGACATTGTGCTCATGAGCACGAACGTGTTCTTCATGTGTGTCGAACTGATTGACATGCGCAGCCATTGCTTGGCAATGATCGCTCAACCGTTGCTGGACCAACTGCAGATCGACAAGGGCTTTTTCGTGATCTTTGCCCCATCGATCCACGTCGTCACGCCACATCGACAAGTCACTTTCCCATTGACGGTGGTCTGCGTGAACTGATGCGGATGATGTCATTGTTTCGGCCATGTTGGTGTACCCTCTCTTGAGAACATTGATATTAGAAACCAGGATTCCCGTTGATCCGTAGTCGGCGTTTGAATTGAATCCCCTCACCACCGATCGGTGGAAAAAAGTATTCCAGCACACGGTCGGGGTGATTCGAGGATGGTATTTTGGGTTTCGTTGGCGAGTCAGAGTGTGAGTTGAAGGTTCAAAATGGCATCCATGCCACACTCAATCACGCCAGAGTCACCTGTCGGGACGAATTACTTTGCCATCACGGCAATGCGTTTCGATCGAGCTTCTTCGCCCTTTGGTAGATGGACTTCCAAAACACCGTTTTTATAGTTCGCTTCGATTTGGTCGGCCTTGATTCCCGCGGGAACGGTCATC
>JAGQPO010000374.1 GCA_020426665.1 Planctomycetales bacterium | reverse complement strand
GTTTCGCCCGCTGGGCTATCAAAGAAGCGCAACTTCGAAACTAACGCATTTGGGTTATGCAAAGGCGATGCGCCATGCAGAAAGGCGCTGCGCCAACCAGAAACGCATCTTCTTTGACGCGTGTGGGCTGCGCCTATCGTCGAGGGGCGATGTGCCCGGCAGAAACAACTCAGGTGGTTGCGCCACTGTAGTTCTCGACCATCGCGCGCACCGTTTCAGCAACGGTTTCGCGAAATTCGACCGGCTCGATTACTTCTGCATCAGATCCTAGCGAGAGGACTTTCGGCAAAATCTCACGAGGGTGTGCGGCCGGGACGGTCAGCATCGTGTGTTGATCGTCCAGGTCTTCCAGGGTTTGCTCTGGATGCCATGGGTCTTCACGAACGTATGCGGCGCTTCGATTACCGAGTCGAATTTTGACAAGTGTGGTGGAGTCGCCGGAAAAAATTCCGATGCTGCTGCCCAGGTACTTGGCAAGATCGATGTCGGGGTCCGGTTTAAAGTATTCGTCCAGCAGCGTGGCGTGTTGGAAACGGTCCAGTTTCCAATTGCGCAGCCGTTTGCCACTTTCCAAAATCTCCGGCACCGCGGCAACGATGTAGATGCTGCTTTGATAAACGGCCAGCCCGTAGGGTTCGATCTTGCGTGTCGAGACTGGTTTACCGATCGATTGGTACTCGATCTCGACCAGCCGATGTTCCAGGATGGCACGGTTGATCGTTTTCAGCATCCCTTCTTGACGTTCGTACGATTTACTCGGCGAGCCGAAAACATGAAGCGCCGCCCGGTAGCGAGCATAGTGATCGAAGACCCCGTTGGGCACGGCCTCCTGGACCTTGTTCCAGAAGGTTTCGATCCCGCGCCAGTATTGGGTGCCCATCAGTGGGTACAAAAGCTCGCGTCCGATAGACAGCGCTATTAATTCGGTAGCGGAGATGCCGATTTCGTGAACATCGGTGGTGTTTTGCCCGAGTTTGAAGACACGTCCCCGTTGCAGCGTTTCAGATTGAATGTCAAATCCGGCCGCCTGCAACGCTTCCAAGTCGCGTCTTACGGTCCGCTCGTGCAGCTTTGTCAATCCGAGATCCGCAACCAAATCGCCACGCAGCTCTTCGAGAGTCCGGCCGAAACGTGACAATTCAAGCAATTGCAACAGTTTGTGTTGGCGAATCAGTTGTTCGTTTCGTGCCATCGGAACGTCGTCTCCGTACGAAAATGTAAACGCAATCGCGGAAAAAGGACGCGCGAAGCACCTTTCGGCCACTGGTGCTAGATTTTACGCATTTCAATGGCCTTCGTGCAGCCCTCCGAAGTTCGCCCCGTGACCGGCAGTTCCCAAATCACGGGGATTACATCATCATGGGTTGGTCTAGAACCTATTCCACCGAAATACGTTGCCCATGCCACTTGATCCAGAATTCGAAACGGCTCTGGCGAATCATTCCGTTGAACTGCAAGAGCCGATTGCTGAACAATTGCAGGCGTATGCCCAAGCGATGTGGCGATGGAACGAGCAGTTGAATTTGACACGCCACACGACCTGGGACCTTTTTGTCAGTCGCGATCTGCGAGATTGTCTACAGCTGGCTCCCATTTTAGATCCCGGCGAAGAAGTGCTGGATTTGGGCAGCGGGAATGGCGTGCCAGGGATCCCGTTGGCGATCTTGCGTAACGACATCGATGTTTCGCTTGCGGAGTCGGTGGCCAAGCGAGCCGGCGTGCTTGGTGAGATGATCGCCGAACTCGAATTGCCAGTCCCGGTTTATTCGGCTCGCGGGGAAGACTTGTTGGACGACTTTCGATTCAGCAGTCTGGTTTGCCGAGCGGTGGGCAGCATTTCTAAGCTCTGTCGTTGGATCGAGCCCCATTGGAGCAACGTCGATCGTATGTTGCTAATCAAAGGACCGAAATGGGTCGAGGAACGTGGTGAAGCGAGGCACAACGGATTGATGGGAGACCTGCAATTGCGAAAGGTTGCCTCGTATCCGCTAGGTGACGATTCGGAAGAAGACCAAGGCGCTATCATCCAAATTTGGCCCAAGGGTCGCGAGCTGTCGATGAAGATCAGCTAGCGCTTCGTCAATGATCAGGTGTAGTTTGGAGTTGGCGGGCGGTAATCCCCCAAGTTGATCGACTTGAACCAATCGATCGTCTGTTGCAGCCCGTCGGCGAGTTTGATTTTTGGTTGCCAATTCAGTTCCTGTTTCGCCAGCGAGATATCGGGGCGGCGGCGAGTGGGATCGTCCGACGGCAATGGGCGCTGTACCAATTTGCTGGACGAGTCGGAGATTTTGATCACCTTTTCGGCCAATTCGCGAATGGTGAATTCGTCTGGGTTTCCAATATTCACCGGCCCGATAAAACTGTCGTGCTCCATCATCGCAATGATGGCGTCAACCAGGTCGTCTCGAAAGCAAAACGAACGCGTCTGGGACCCGTCGCCGAAGATCGTGATGTCTTCGTTGCCTAGCGCTTGGCGGATAAAATTGGACACGACGCGTCCGTCGAACGGGTGCATACGGGGGCCATAGGTATTGAAAATGCGGACGATGCGCACGTCCACACCGTTGCTGCGGTGATAATCCATGAACAACGTTTCTGCTGCGCGCTTGCCTTCGTCGTAACAAGCACGGATTCCGATCGGGTTGACGCTTCCTCGATAGGATTCGACCTGGGGATGAATTTCGGGATCCCCGTAGACTTCGCTTGTGCTCGCTTGCAAGATTCTTGCGCCGCATCGTTTTGCGATCCCGAGCATGTTGATCGCGCCCATCACGCTGGTCTTCATCGTTTTGATGGGGTTGTATTGGTAATGTCCCGGCGCGGCTGGACAGGCCATGTTGTAGATCTGGTCGACTTCCAAAAAGATCGGCAACGTGATGTCGTGACGTATCAGTTCGAAATTGGGACGGTCCAGCAAATGCGCGACATTCGTCTTTTGACTGGTGAAGAAATTGTCCAGACAAATGACATCGTGGCCTTGATCGACCAACCGTTCGCAAAGATACGAACCCAAAAAACCGGCACCGCCGGTCACTAAAATACGTTCAATCATGGGATACGGGGCTCAGGAAGATACAGTGGCTTAGTAAGTACAGAGGCTTGGTAAGTACAGTGGCTTAGTAAGTACAGTGGCTTGGTATGAATGGACGGGTTGTGTTGAATCGGTTAGGGGGCCGTCAACGTTTCGTTTTAAGGTAGCGGAAAACCGTCAAGAGTTTCGTGGCGGTCGGCAATTTCCGAAAGTCTTGACGACATTCCGCGACGCACCAACCCTGAATTTTATCTTTGACTGACCACTATCGTGCACACAGGACACGGTTGTCGATCAGGCGTGTTGAACCAACTCTTGCGGCAATCAAAGCAACGGCCGGTTGATCCAGATCGCTGATCGGCTGGAGCGTCTTGGAGTCCACCACCGCGGCATAGTCGATCGAGTCGACTCCATTGTTTTGGTCATCACCGGAAAGGATCGACCGCATCTGGTTTTCGATGGTTTTCGGATTCTGTTCGCCACCCAAGTACGCTTGTTCGGCCTGCCGGAGCGCAGCGGAAAGACACAGTGCACGCTGCCGCTGACGATCATTCAAATAGCGATTTCGGCTGCTCATTGCCAGACCGTCTGGGTCTCTGACGATCGGGCAAGGTACAATTTCGATGTCCACATCCAGGTCGCGCACCATCGCCTGAATCACACACAATTGTTGGAAATCTTTTTCGCCGAAGAATGCGTGAGTTGTCGGCAGGAGATGAAACAATTTCAGCACGATCGTGCAGACGCCTTGAAAGTGCGTCGGGCGGAATTCGCCCTCCAGCGTTTCGGCGACGTCGGGTGGCTTCACAAAGGTGCTGCAACCGGGCGGATAAATTTGGTCCTGGTCCGGGATAAACACTGCGTCGGCGCCGGCGGACCGCAGCCCCGCAATGTCGGCGTCCAGTGTTCGAGGGTACTTTTGCAGATCTTCGCCCGGGGCAAACTGTGTCGGGTTCACAAAGATGGTTGCGACGGTGTGGTCGCAACGCCGGCCGCTGGCTTGGACCAGCGACAGGTGACCATCGTGCAGCGCGCCCATGGTGGGGACCAATCCGACGGTCGAATCATTTCGACGCAGGTTCCAAACAAACTCACGGGCTTGTTTGGTCGTATGAATGATCTGCATTGGGTTGGTCGTCTAGGGCATACTCGATGTTGCTTCATCGAGAACATGCTCGGCGATAAAAATCGGCAACGGTGGTGTGAACGTGACAGCGACGGCGATCGCATCGCTGGGGCGACAATCGATGTCGATCATTTCACCTTGATCGGTCTCTAATCTCAGGTGGGCGTAATAGATTTGATCGCTCAAATCGCTGATGACGACACTGTGGATCGTTGCTCCCAACGCTTCGGCAGTGCGAACCACCAAGTCGTGAGTCAGCGGACGTGGCGGTTGGTAGCCGTCTTCCTTGACGCGACGGTCGATATTGGTTGCTTCAAAGATCCCGATCAAGATCGGGAACTCACGCTCTCCGTCGACCTCGCGGAGATAGATGACTTGACTTTCCGTCAGCTCGGAAATGATGATCCGAGCGAGTTGCATTTGAATCGGCATCGCGGTGGGCCAGTTTAAAACTCGTTGTCTTTTGACCAGACGCTGCCTGCGAGTTTACCACTGATCGCAACCGCAGGCACGATGGCCAGTGGTCACAAAGTTAATTTTCCAACCGGAACATTGTGACACCAAGTGGAGGCAGGGTCGGCGTAATGCTGTCCGGTCGCCCGTGATACCCTTGCCCGGTGGTTTGGCAACCCGGGTAGTTTCCGACGTTGGACCCGCCGTAACGTTCGCTGTCGCTGTTGAAAATCTCTTTCCAAAAACCGCCGGCCGGGACACCAATTTTGTAACCCTGGCGGACGACCGGAGTGAAGTTACAGCAAATCAAAATCGGGGCTGCACCGTCGATACCCTTTCGCAAGAAAGCCAAGGTGCTTTCCTGCCAATTCATGCAATCCACCCACTCGAATCCCTCGTGATTGAAATCCAATTGGTGCAATGCCGGGTTATCCAGAACCAGTTTGTTCAAGTCGGAAACCAGGTTTTGGACACCGCGATGTGTTTCGAAGTCCAGCAACAACCAATCGGGACCGTCGTCATGGTTCCATTCGTTCCACTGTGCTAACTCGCCGCCCATGAACAGCAGCTTCTTGCCGGGGTGCGTCCACATGTACGAGTAGAGCAAACGCAAGTTTGCAAATTTTTGCCACATGTCGCCAGGCATCTGGCTGATCAACGAACCTTTTCCGTGAACGACTTCGTCGTGCGACAACGGCAGCATGAAGTTTTCGGTGAACGCATAAATCATGCTGAACGTCAAGTCATTTTGGTGATGACCGCGATGAATCGGTTCTTTGTGCATGTAGGTCAGCGTGTCATTCATCCAGCCCATGTTCCACTTGTACGTGAACCCTAGGCCGCCGTCATAGACGGGGCGCGAAACGCCAGGCCAAGCCGTCGACTCCTCGGCGATTGTAATCGCACCGGGGTGATGCTCGTGAACCGCAACGTTGAACTCTCTCAGAAATTCAATGGCTTCCAGATTCTCGCGTCCTCCGAACTGGTTAGGAATCCAGTCGCCGTCTTCGCGGCTGTAATCCAGATACAGCATCGACGCGACGGCGTCCACGCGAAGTCCGTCGATGTGGTATTTCTCCAACCAGAACATCGCGTTTGCGACAAGGAAGTTGCGAACTTCGTTGCGGCCGAAATTGAAAATCAGGGTTCCCCAATCCGGATGCTCTCCTTGGCGGGGGTCGGCGTGTTCGTACAGCGCCGATCCGTCAAATCGCCGCAATCCGTGGCCGTCTTTGGGGAAGTGTGCCGGAACCCAGTCGACGATGACACCAATTTCATGTTGGTGCAGATAGTCGACGAAGAACATAAAGTCTTCCGGGCTGCCGTGACGACTTGTGGGGGCAAAATATCCGACGGTTTGGTAACCCCATGAACCTGTGAACGGATGCTCGGTGACGGGCAACAATTCAACATGGGTAAAATTCATGCGGTGACAGTAATCGACCAATCGACGCGCCAGGTCACGATAGTCCAGCCAGCCGTGAGTGCGGCCGGGACCCTTTTGCCAGCTTCCCAAATGACATTCGTAAACATTCATCGGGGCGTGCATCGGATCCATTTCACTGCGTTGCTGCATCCATTGGTCGTCGTTCCACTGGTGCTTTTCCAAGTCCGTGATGATCGATGCGGTCAACGGAGGCAATTCGGCGGCGAATCCGACCGGGTCGGTTTTATCGACCCACTGGCCGTTTTGATCCAAGATTCTGAATTTGTACTTCTGGCCGGCACGGGCGCCGGGAATAAACAATTCCCAGATACCGACCGACAGGTCCAATCTGGCGACGTGGCAGCGACCGTCCCAGCCGTTAAAGTCACCGACGATTTGGACAATTCTTGCGTTCGGAGCCCAGACCGCGAAGTTAACGCCCTTTGTGTCGTCGACCGTTCGAAGTTGTGCGCCAAGTGATTCGAACAATCGGTAGTGCTTTCCTTCACCAAGCAAGTACCGGTCGAAGTCTGTCAAGAGAGAGGGCACGGCGTATGGATCGTGCATGTCGATCAGCTCGCCAGTCTTATCAGCCATTTGAATTCGATATTGAGAGTACGTCGTAGATGTGTGGCCATCATTATGACCAATTGCGGACCCGTCGACCTCTGCGGCGCAGATTGCTTCAAAAAAACCGGCGGGGTGTAGTTTTCGCATCGGCCGGCGCGTGCCTGTTCCGGTGTCGACAATCCAGGCAGCCTGCGCACTTGGTAGAAAACTTCTAACGGCCGTCGCCTTGGTCCCGCGGTAATCAACCGAGTGGGGGCCAAGGATTGATGCCGGATTCTCCAAATGACCGTCAACGAGTCGTCCGAGATCGGTGAGGGAGATTTGTGTTTGCATGTCGTGAAAAAACTTGGGTCCAAATGGTATGGGTTTGAAGGGAAACGGCGACATCCGGCCTGTCGCCGCGATCGAAGAGTGTTGATCTACAGTGATTCCAGGTCTTCGGCGGTAAAACGGCCTCGTCGCCGAGTAACCGAGCTCGATTCAGCCGGTGCCGCTGCGCCGTTGATCAGTCGTCGCAGTCGGGCGCTGGGCGCAGGAACCACACTGCGTTTCGGCGTTGCCTGATCAATCCGCAGCGACGTCTGGTTGTTGGTTTCTGCTTTCGCCTCCCTTGCTGTCCCAGCAGTGGAGGAATCATCAACCTTGGATGGTTGGGGTTTGAACTTGCTGATTCCATGGCTGACCAGGCAAGAGCTGACCAAACAGGCTTGAACGCGATGGATGGCCAACGTGCGGTCAATGCGTCGCCACAAATCGGCATGTTGCACATCGATTTGACGTCCGAAGTGGTCCCATTGGAAATTGTTTTGACGCCATCGAGGAAGCGAGTTGGAAAGCGATCGAATCAGATAACGATTGTTGCTTAACAACGTCACCGAACAGGGGCCTTCCAGAGATTCCAGTCCGCGGACGGCGGCCAGCAACGTTAGGCGATTCAGATCGCCTCGTTCACGATCTTCCGCATCCAAAACCAGTTCCCCGTCGGCCGTCTCTAACGTAAAACGCCACCGTCCATCGGTAAGCGTTCGCGAATGGGCCTCGCAAACCAGCAAGTAATCCGTTTCGATCGCGGCGCTCTGGTGGGAGGGGAGTCCAGAGTGCGGCACCGCGATGGGAGGATTATGCAAAGCTCGATTGTGAGTCATCAGCGAAGGGCCGACGGGGTCCATTGGGAAAGACAGCTTCACGGCACGCAGCTCCATTGACGATGCTTCGGGAAGTAAAAGGACTCGCCGGGATAAGGCGAGTTACTGAGGCATCCGGGCCGCCAAACCAGTGATCAGTCCATCGATCTTGCCGACGAGAGATGCCCGCAAGATTGGGAGGGGCGGGCAACTCTCGTCGTGCAAGAGATGGACTCGTCAAACTTTGCCGCGTCGCCAAAGTTTGTCCAGCAGTTTTTGCTTGCACAGTTTGAAGGGCACTGTCAGGACGTGACCATT
>JAGQPO010000373.1 GCA_020426665.1 Planctomycetales bacterium | reverse complement strand
GGAAAGGCCGTCACAGAAAGCCACAGACGTTGGGAGCCGCTCGGGATTTGCGGCCTTTTCCAAGGCGTCGTGCCAAAATGGGAAGAAGCAGTTTAGCCACCTGTACAGCAGGTGCCTACTGTCCCAAAATATTTGGCAGAATTTATAAGATTTTCTCACTATCGGGTGCTGGCGTGGTAATCTGCGCCGTTGGTTCATTCCTCTCCGTTAATTAATTCTCATCTTTTCTTGTCACTTAGCACGCTTCGAGGGGGCTGAATCAGCTTTATGTCCCTTATTTCCTTCTTCCAGGAGAGTGTGTATGAGTCGAAGAGTATCGTTCACAAGAGGCTTCACGCTGGTGGAGCTTCTGGTCGTGATCGCAATCATTGGAATTCTAGTCGGCTTGCTTTTGCCGGCGGTCCAAGCGGCAAGAGAAGCCGCGCGAAGAATGAGTTGCAGCAATAACTTCAAGCAACTCGGGATAGGACTTCACAATTACCATGCTGCCTTCAAGCAATTGCCGCAGCAAGGTGGTGGTACAGGCAGGGGCTCCGATGTGCAACAGTACGCCTGGTGGCGTGCATCTGACAGTGCTAACCGATTGAACTTGAGTCCGTTGGTTGCTTTAACGCCTTACATTGAACAGCAGGGACTCTGGGATCACATCTCCAATCCGAGTCTCCAAACTGTGACGGGAGCTGCACCACCTGCAAACGCGAATCCAAATGGTACGCCGATGTGGCAACCGATGGGGCCGAGTCCGAAAGCGTTCTCGACAAACCCTGGATACATTCCATGGGCAACCGAAGTTCCGATGTTCCGTTGTCCGAGTGACCCGGGAACCGGTCTGCCGGCATTGGGGCGAACCAACTATGGCCCATGTATGGGCGACTCGTACTCGCGTTTCCAGCAGTCGCACTATGACGGCAACCTTCAAATACCGACGACGAACGGTACCGCTGCGGCACAAGCCAAATCGACTCATCGTGGCGTCTTTGTCCCGTACAGCCCGGCAAAATTCCGTGACATCCTAGACGGATTGTCCAACACAATCGCGATGGGTGAAATCATCACCGACCTAGGAGACAGGGATGTTCGTGGTGCCTTAGTCGATCATGCAAACGGGGCGGGCAACGACTATGTGATTCTTAACCCGATGTATTGTGTCGATCAAAATTACCTTGACCCGGCTAGACCCCGGTTCTGGTGTGACGCGCAAAGTACAGGTTGCACCGTTCCCAATCCGGTCCGATCGAATAACTATCAAACTCGTGGAATGGACTGGGCAGCCGGTTTCCGATCTTCGGTCAGCCACGTTTATACAGTTCGTCCGCCTAACAGCGAACTTTGTATCGGAGCTTGGGCCGATCACGCCGGAAACTTTTCCGCTAGCAGTCGTCACCAAGGGGGAGCTCATATCCTGATGGCCGATGGCGCGGTCGTCTTTATGACAGATTCAGTTGAATCGGGCGATCAGCGGTTGCCGGTTGTTGACTACCGAGCCAACACGTCTCGAGAAGGAGACAAGAGCCCGTTCGGCTTGTGGGGCGCGTTGGGCACAAGGGCGTCAAAAGAAACGATCGAGGAACAACTGAACCAGTAAAACAGATCCACCGTATTTGCGGGAGAAACTCGTCCAGGAAACTGGGCGAGTTTTTTTGTTGCGCATTGGTTGCTGCGCAGCCTCCGGCGCCAGCGGCGATATTGTTTGCCTTATGCCGTACGGAGGCTTCAAGTGGATGTCCGTTATCCCTTGGCAAGATTCAGCGGCGTTCTACCTTTGCAACCTACACTTGCTAGACAATCGATGATTCAACCGAGTTGACTTCGTTCTCACGACCAACAACCTCCGACAACCGTTTCGCACGTATGACGAATTGCACCCCCTGCGAACCGACGGCCAGCGGCAAGGAGAGCGCCAAGTTTCATTTTGAAATCCCCCATTTCTCGGCCACGGCATCTCAGCTGGTCGATACGCTGAACAAAGACAATGCGAACGTTCCAGCCGTCGTTCAGTTGATTGAGTGCGAACCGACGATCAGTTCTCAGGTTTTGCGGTTGGCGAACAGCCCCATTTACGGCGCGTCACGTGTGATCACCACGATCGGACACGCGATCGTGGTGCTCGGTTTTCGCTGTGTCGCCCAACAGGCAATTGCGGCCGCCTCCGGCGCACTTTTCAAGGCCGACGATGCCGCCTGCAATGAACACCGCCTGGAAACCTACGTTCAATCGCTGGCGGTCGCCACCACGGCACGGCTTGTTGCCAAACAAACCAAAATTTCGAACCCGGACGAAGCCTTCCTGTGTGGCGTTGTCCACGATGTCGGAAAACTGATTCTCTTTCAACATGCCGGCGAAGAGTACGCGGGCATGTTGAACGAAGCCCCGCATGAAAAATCACTGGCACCCGAAATCGAAGCCTATGGGATCACTCACGCAAGTCTGGGGCGTCAGTGCGGCGTCGCATGGTCTCTGCCGACTCACATGTGCGCCACAATCGCAGACCATCATCTGTCTTTGAAAGAGGCCGCCGACCCATTGTCCAAGACACTCATTTGCGCCGCATACCTTGCAAAGAAGTGGCAGGTGGGATTCGACGAACAAGCCTTCACCGAAGACGCGGACCTGGAAAATGAATTGTGCAATTTCCAAGATCCGGAGTTGGCCGCCCAATGTCGCGAACAGTTCCAAGCGATCCGTGAAATATGTCTGCAGTAGAAAGCGCGGTGGAAACCTACAGCCTGCAACGAAAGTTGACCGTCTGGGTGACATGTCTGATCGTCTTGGGAACGATCGGCTTTGTCGCGATCGAAGGATGGTCCGTCGCAGATTCGCTGTACATGACGATCATCACCATGTCGACGGTCGGCTATGGGGAGACGAATGATTTGACGCCACACGGCCGCGTCTTCACGTCATCCTTAATCCTGATCTCGATCGTACTGATGGCCTGCTGGACCGCCGGCATCACCAGCTTCCTGGTGAATGGTCAGCTGAGTGGACAGTTCTACCGTCTGAGAATCAAAAAGAAAATGAACCAAATGAACAAACACGTCGTCGTCTGCGGTGGCGGAGCAGCCGCCCGCACGCTGATCCACCAGTTGAAAATGCAAGGCAGCGAGATTGCGGCGATCGTCCAGGAACCGACCGAAGTCGCGATGACGCAGCGGTTTTTTCCAGACATTCCACTGATCGAGGCGGATCCGAAATCAGAAATGGCGATGTTCGATGCCAATATCTTGGAAGCCGCACACCTGGTTGCCGCAACAGAATCTGACTTTGACAACCTGTTGATCGTGATCACCGGCAAAGGACTCGGTACCCCGTTGAAAGTCATCAGCGTGGCAGAGAACCCTGAATTGGCGAACCGAATGTTGAAAGTCGGCGCCGACGAAGTGGTTTGCCCGCTGGTCATCGGCGGCGAACGTATCGCTTCGATCATCAACGAAAGTAGTTCCAAAGAGGAATCGCCTGTCGGGGCGGGTTGAAACTTTCGCGTCAGATGAGAAGACCGTCCGCGTTCGATCGTAGGCGCTTGTTATCGTTCCAACAACTTGAGCGTTACGGTTTTGGTGCTTCCGGGTTCGACCAATCCGATGGGTTGTTGCCACGAGTCTGAATCGAGCTTGTAGTCGGCCGAGTCTATCGACAAGCTGTATTTTGCAGTGGTGATGTTCTTGAATTCGACGTTGCGATCGTTTGGTTTGGCGACTTGTGCGGTCATCGTGTTGCTGCCGTCTCGTTGCAGAAAAACGTCGACCCGTTTTGAAGTGCCGCTGGGGCGGGAGATTTGCACTATCAAATTCGCCGGTTCCGAAAGGGTCACTGTCGTGTTCGTTCCGTTCCATGGAACTTGTTCAGTTCCCATGTTTTCTTTTTCAATGATCAAAACGCCGTCGGCAAACGGGACCGCAGGGAATTTTACCTGGCCATTCGTGTCGGTTTGTCCATGCATTCGTCGACGAACAAACTTGTGGGTATCCAACGCGCGTTTTGGGTCTTCGGGGACCAACCAAACCTCTGCCCCGAGTACCGGTTGCTGTGCCGAATCGTTGACGGTGACAACGAATTGGGTCGTCGGTTTTAGTTGCAACTCAATCGGAGTCGCGGATCCCAAGTCACCGATTGCAACGGCATGAACACGATTGACGACCGCATCCTGGTATCCGGGTGCCGCGGCGATCAACCGGTAGGTGCCGCCTTTTTCCAATCCGGTGAACTCAAATCGACCGTCATTCGGAGTAAACAGGCAGGCGTTTCCGACGGCACCACCACTGATAATCTCTTCGCCGGGCTGCCAATCTCGCGGCCACTCGAACGATAACTCGAATTCCGTTGCAGGTTCGCCGCTGGGCAACAGCACTCGCCCCCGAATCGCGCCGCGTCCCGGATCGGGGCGATCCGAATAAAGTGCCCGGATGCCGGGAGATTTCGATTCCGGTGGTGCAGCGTGGTCGCCAACGACTGTGAAATCAACCTGTGCCGATTCGTCGCCGGGGACCGTCACCGTCGTTGCCTCCCAATTCGATCCACCGGGGGTCCGGTGCGAATAGGTGGTGATTCGCACCGGTTGATTGACCGGCACGCCAATCAGCGAATACCGCCCATCGTCGTCGGTGATTTGTCTCATCGCCGGCTGAAGGCCCATGTGACTCATACCCATTCCGACCGGGTTGCCCGGGACGGGGGCGCCGCTTTGATCCACAACTTGCCCGTGGATCCGACCGCCTTGTTCCAGTTTGACGATCAAGTTCGTCTGTTGGTCGGAGTGAAGGTCAACCTGGACGGCCCGCCGCGCGTGGCCGGGACCGGCCACAACCAGTTTGTATAAATCATCACTTGGCAGTCCCGCGATGCGGAGGTGACCGTTGGGTGCATCAATGATCCGTCCGTCTTCCAGAAACAACCGCGCATCCGAAACCAGTTCGCCTGTTGATCGGTCTCTGACTTCGATCTCGACCGCACGTCCGTCCTTGAGTTTGATGGTGACATGGCCGTCGTCAGAGACTTTCCCCGACTGGCCGCATTGATCGCCCTTGAAGGCCACGATGCGCCACGAGTCGATCGCCATTGGCGGTTCGATCGGTAAACCAAGTTTGAATCGGCCATCGCCATCGGTAACCACCTTCTCGCGTCCGCCGATCCGACCGTAACCAACCGCCCAGACTTCGGCGTCACCGACCGGCGTGTCTCCATCAAGGACCTGACCGGAAACCGTCTTGACGTCACACCCGCTGATCTGGGCGGCGATGCCAGGCAAGTCGGCCGTCATCGACCAGATGCAACCGGCGTCGGAATCGTCAACAGCCTTAAGGTCGCCACGCCGAGTGGTTTCCGGAGTGCATCCGAACAAAAACGTGACGGAGCACAACAGGCAAACTGCGAGGCAGAGAGAGAGGCCAGCCCAACGTTTGTTGCACGGTGGGGATTCACAACCGTTTTGAAGCAACCATTGAACGCGTCTCGTAAGCGTCGTTTGGTTGGCCCACCCGCCCGCGACTGGCAACAAAGGCCGTGGCGTGTTTAACACCCGAGCCAATTCGATCATTCCGGTAGAGTAGGCATCGATCGACGTTGCCTCGGATGCCCGCGCGTCGGCGATATGTTCGGACGCCAGGATTGCGGATCGTCGCAACAGCCAATAGAACGGATTGATGTACAACAACGGCAATGCAACGTTCATCACTGCACGGCTCAATGCATCTCGTCGCTGAAGATGCACCAATTCATGACGGATAACGTGTTGTCGATATTGACTTTCGGCAACTGCAGGCGGCAGGATGATTCGTGCGTGAAAGATTCCGAAACAAAATGGCCGGCTGGCGCGCGGGCTGACCATCAGCCGAGCGCACGAGGGAACCTCTGGTGAGCCTTCTGTGCGCAAAGCGACGGATTCAATCCAACGTAAACGCAACCGGCCCGCCAGCAGTAATGCAACGCATACGATAATTCCCGCTACATAAAATCCCCTCAAAAGTTGTCGCCAATCGATCGACGAACTTTCTTTTTGAATTTCGTTTTCGAAGTTTGAGATGCCAGCCAAGGACGCATCGGAGTTGTTGATGTCCTTTAAGTCAACATTATGCGACGGCGCGGTCGGCACCGATACGTTTTCAATCACCGTGGATCGAGAAGACAAATGTGGTGAGACGGATTCAACAAATGACGGGCGTGGGATCGGTACAAAGACCACCACCGCAATCAACAATGACAATCCGATGGATGCTTCGCACCAACGCTGAAGTTGCTGGGGTCCACGTTGCAGCCAACTGCCCAGCCAGCCCAGGAGCAAAGCGATCGTGGTGACGAGCAGAAACAGGTCCAGTGCTTGAAATGAAAAGTGAAACATCGTGAACCTCGATTGATTAATTCAAAACCCGGCCCCTGCAACTAGCCGCAACCGACGGGTCGCAGCGGTGGGCGAATCCTTATCGGCCGTCCTGCTTTCTGGTGCCCGTTTTTCGCTTGGCCGGCCGATGTTGCCGCAGCAGTTCTTCCAGCCGCTGCAGTTCTTCTTCACTGGGCGTCTTTGCATCAAAGGCACTCTGCACGAGCGCATCAACGGCGCCGTCAAATGCCCGCTGCACCAGCGACGACACCAATTCACTGCGTGTGCGTTTTTGCGGCTTCGCCGCTCGATAGACGAACGCCCGGCCGCGTTGTCGATATTTGACCAACTGTTTTTCAGTCATCAAACGCAAGAACGCCTGGACGGTGTTTTGGGCCAACGCTTCACCTTGACCACGCAACTGCTCGTAAACTTCGCGAACCGTCGACTCGCCGCATTCCCACAGGACGGCGAGAATCTGTAGTTCACGGTCTGTCGGAAGATTCTCTGGCATTGGGTCACCTGATTTTTTACGCTTAAGAAATTAAGTGTAAAAAAATAGGCAGTCTTGTCAAGAACCAAACGCCAATCAGTCCAGTGGCTTTAAAAACCAAACCTTAGTGAACTCATCTGTTTTAAAAAAAGCCAGCAGTTGTTCCGCCACCTTTTGTCGGCCGCTGTCACTTGGGTGGGTGCCGTCATTGGCCAGGTCGCTGCGCATCCAAACGAGCCCGTCATCCTTGCGTGGTGTTAACCCATCGGCCCAAAAGTACGGGCCCCAGAGGACCAATGGAGTCGCTGCGTCCCGGTTTTCAAGCTGGTCTTTGATCAGCCAGCGGACAACGAATGCACCCTCGTAAGCGTAGGGTTCGGGATTCAGTTTTCCGTCACCCCATCCTCCGTAGATACGACTGCCCAAGTAAACGATACGAAGATTTGGAAAACGATCTTTCAAGTTGACGAGTACGGATTGCGTGTCGCGTTGGAGTTGTTTGCCATGTTCGGCGAGGTCGCCACTTGGACCGGCATTGGCGATTTTGACCCAAGCGATCTGAACTTGCGGGTGGGAAACTTCGGCGCGTTCCAATCTTCGATCGGCCTCAACCCAGCAATCCGCCTTGGGGTTGGCCCATCGCGCCATCGTCTGACCTCCTTGGGCACAATCGACGATGGCGACGTTTGTTGATTTCTGGGGATCCGCGTCGGCCAGTTGCTTGAACCGAGAAAATTCTTGCGTTGCGTTCGACATGCTGATGGACACCAGGGCGATTTTTCCATCGGTGTCCGGGCGACCGTCTTTATCAACCGGCTTGATTCGCGAATTTTCCTCAGAGGCGAACTTGCGAAGTGTTTCGGGGATTTCGTTTTGACCGCCGCCGTATAATCCGCCGTCTTCACCTTTGTACCGGTCATCGGCTGACATCTCCGTCAACGGTTTAAAGCCAACACTGGGTTTGCCAACCGACGGTTGATCGGCTCCTGGCGAGTTGCTTGCCGGACGCACCTGTCCACCAATTTGAATTACCACAATCGTTGGCGCGTTGTCGATTCTCTGAACTGTCAGCGTTACTATGGTGCCTTTGCTGAGCTCCTTTGCAGAGAGACCGCCCTGGAGAGGTTTACCATTTTCATCCAGTATTTCGGCATCGGCAGAGACCTTGACAGTTCGCTCTCGACCGCCGGCAAACACAGATGCGATCCGCTTTTCAGCATCAACCTTGCGAATGAGGCCACCGACTTCAAATCCCAACGAGTGGCTGGCCGTGATGACTGAGATCGTGATTGCGAATATCAAACGGAGATACATACTTGAGCCTATTTAAAAAGCAAAGATGATCGGGCGGCAATGCATTTGCGAACTGCTGGACTAGCGTCACGTCAAGGAACGCTGGTTCCCATCAAGGTCATGACGACGCGGCGTGCACCGCCGTGATCACGGTGCTCGCAAAGATAGATGCCTTGCCAGGTACCCAGCAGCAGGCGGCCGCCGCCGACCGGAATCTGGACGCTCGCCCCCATCATGCTTGCCTTGACGTGCGCCGGCATGTCATCGGGGCCTTCCAGCGTGTGGACGTATGGCAAAGATTCTGGCACCGCATGATTCATCGCGGTTTCGAAGTCGACCCGGACGTCTGGATCGGCGTTTTCGTTAATGGTCAACGAAGCACTGGTGTGTTGGATAAATACGTGCAGCAACCCCGTGTCGACGGAGCTGATTTCGGGAATTCCGGCCAGGATTTCCGAGGTCACCAAGTGGAATCCTCGGGGCCTGGATCGCAGTGTCAAAGTTCGCTGAACCCACATCGTTTGCCTCACCCAGAACAATCAGTCGAATCGTGAACGTGTCGCCAAAGAAAAAAATCAAACTTTTTTTCCGCCATGCGGGCAACGAAAACGTAGTGATTTTGGGCCGATTTGACGGTGGCGGCTAGGTGACAGACGCCGCGGTCCGAGAATAATGCTCCGTACCCATTGACGAAACGCAGGTGATTTGATCCACCGCGGCTAGACCCCAGTGTTAAGATTCGCACCCTTGTTGTGTTAAAGGGCGGAGAATCACCCATTGATGACGGGGCGTCCCGAACTGCCGAATCCGCACAGCTTCACTCCGGTCGCTTTGTTGGACCACAGATGGATTTTGGAAGACCCCAGGCAACCGACGCGGCCCCACCCAACATTTTTCTTGACTCGGTTGTTTCAACGTCAATAATCCTTGCGATCTTCGCCCGAGCGGAAAAATTTTGTCCCGTAGGCGAGTAACAAATCAAAGGTGTGTGGATAGGCTCCGACGCACCACCAAAGTTGACAATTTGTTGTTGAACAAAAAGCATTTTTTTGAGCAGAGCGAAATGAAAGACATGACCCGTTGTAAGAACGTCTTCGAGGCAATTCTTCGTTATGGCCACGACGAAGATTTTGTGCCGCATGAAGACGATCGTTTCTCCCCCACCGACGCCCCCGCGGGCAGTGCTGAGAAAATCGAAGTACTGCGTAGCCGCGTCGAGCGTGGGCAGCCCCTGTGGCACAGCACCGACCGAGTTGACTATAGCGGTTTGACCGGTGCCATTCGCCCCCGCGAGTAAGAATATGACCGCTCGTCGTTCAATTGACCCAGCAGCCCCGCGAGTCGCAGCCTCGCGGGGTTTTTTTATCGATTGAGCAATCCCCTTCAATCAAATGGCGTGAAAGGGATGGCGTAACCAACGCAACGCGGCAAGCTATGCACCCGAAATCTTAGTTCCGTTGCTTCTGTAACATTGCAGCGTATTCGTGGATCGTGATCTCTCCGTCATGATCAAGATCGGCTGAGGCAGGAGACATCAGCATTGTGCCGTATTCGCCTGAATCCAATTTACCGTCTTTGTTCCTGTCGTAGCGGGCGACGATCCTTTCGGCAAAGCTGACATATTTTTCCTCCAGTTCGGTAACACCCAACTTCTGAAGTTCGTTTGCTGCGATCCTCTTTTGTGTATGAGATTTTAGGTTCTCAATGACATTGGGAATCAGAAGCATTGCCTTTTCGGCGCTACCCGCATCGTCGGACTTTGCGATCTTCATCAGCAAGGGCAACGTTGCATCGGTTGACTGGCCGGCGATCGTGACCAGTTCAAAGATGCTGGCGGGCGGATTTCCCGCCAGCATCTGTTCGTGTACAAGGCGGCTGGTTTCGTCGGGAGCACTGGCTAAATACCTTCTCAGGTCTCTTTGCAGTTCACGATCTGCGCGGGAGTTTCCACTGGCGAGATAACATCCAAAGGCCAACTCGGTGCGTTCTTTTACGGACAACGTGCATAACGGCAACAGCTTCGTGGCTTTGGCGACGCGTTGCACGTCCCAGTTGTCGGCTTGAGACACATCCTGCATCGCCTTTCGAATCACCGCATCAAATCGAGCGTCAACGTATCTGTGGCGCAGTGCCAATTCGATCGCTCGTGTCTGCAATTCGCTTGATGCATCGGCGGCGCGCATGCAGATTAATTCTCGATACTCAGCCTCGATTTTGTCCAACTCATTCGAAACAGAATCCTCTGGTTTTGCGGTGACTTCATCGGCGGATTGAGCTTCAGCGCTGCCGATTTGAGCCCGACAAATCGCCTGCCCCAATGGCAAGCAAGCCAGCAGGGTCGGAATTAGAATCTGTTTAATCATAGAATTGTTTTCAACGAGAGAGACAGGAGTGATGCGTGTAGAATCATCATCGCCGACCGCCAGGCGGCCATCATCCGCGTCAGCAGTTTGAACCCCCTGGAGTAGTGTTAGTTTCGTTCCGCTGGTCAGTTCAACAGGTTTTCATACGCATCAATCAGCGGCGGTTCAACAACAAAAACCATGAATTGTTTGATAACTCGCCCCAATTCGATTCCGACCTGATGATCGCCACGTCCGGCCTGCCTGGACAAGCGTTTCTTCGAGCGGAGGGCCATCGATTCGAAACAGACGAAGACGTGATACAATTTAACATCACCCAAGTCAGCTTGTTGCCTCGCTCGCCATGAAACACCCAATGTCTGCTGCTCCCAAATACAGACCTCGCTACACCGTCGACGACTATTCGACCTGGGAAGGCGACTGGGAGTTATGGGACGGATTGGCGGTCGCGATGAGCCCCAGTCCCCTCGGTGTCCATCAATTGGTGCTGTTTAATTTGGCAGGTGAATTGAGGGCTCAGCTTAGAGACCAAGGTTGCCGAACGGTTGTCTTTGGCAAAATCGATTGGATCGTTTCACGCGAGACCGTTGTACGACCCGACGTGGTCGTGTTGTGTGGCGACGTACCGGACAAGCACATTGAAACCGCGCCGGCAATTGTCGCTGAGATTTTGTCGGCGTCGACTGCCGAGCGTGACCGCACCTTCAAACGCGATCTGTATGACAAACAGGGCGCCCAAGCCTATCTGGTTGTTGATCCGGAGTCCAAGACGATGCTGGCTTATCGTCGCGATGATGGCGGCAAGTGGAATGGGGAATCGGTTACGGATTCGATCACGCTGGCCGTCTGCGAAAACTGTTCGGCGACCATTCAGCTGGCGAATTTGTTTTAGCAAGTTCCATCGTTTTGCGTGACGGCGCGCCTTAGGGGGCGGTCGGGCTGTGCCTGACGGGCGTTTCGATTTCCATCAGGCAACGCCTGGGCCACGCATGACACTTCGAGATGTGATCTAACCATGAAACTAAAAATCTTCGCCGGCCTCGGATTGGTAACGCTGCTCGCAATGGGCAGCTTTTACCTTCTCAATGCGCCGGGATCGCGCAACATCACCTACCCATCGCCAAACGGTTTCGATGCGGTCGCGGAGGCCGGTCGAAAGATGACGCCGGTGCCGATGGATTACGATTCGTCTCAAGACACCCAAGCCCTGCAGGCGTATCTGGATGCCAACACGGATCCACTGGCGTTGCTGGATCAGGCGATGGACCAACAGTACATGGTCCGAATGACGGATTCACAAACAATGGATGAAATTCTTGATCAATCGGGCGAAACCCGAAATGCATCTCGACTACTGTATGTCGTGGCTCGCTTGGCAGAGTTGGAAGGACGATCGGTCGACGCGGCAAACGCACTAGCGAAAATCGCGGTCATCGGGCGGCGTTCGGCCAACGGTGGTTTATTGATCCATGCCCAGATGGCGGTTGCCATCGAGCGACAGGGATTGGAGGGACTGAAACAGTTGTCGCAAAAACTGCCGGCGGACGAAAAGACGCGGATTGCGAAATTGATCGAGGCAGAAGACACGCAAGACATCGATATCGATTCGAAAATTGAAACGATCACGGTTCGAGAGTACGACAATGTCAAACGACAGAGCGGAACGCTGATGGGATCGTATATGATCTGGAGACTCGCGGACACTGAAATGGCGACAGAACCCTACGATCGATTGAGAGCGGCGGAAGAAGAAAATCGAACACAACGAAAAGACTTGCTGGACTTGCTTCGTCAGCCGGCTACAACCTCCGAAAATCCGACACCGTAGCTTTACGGCGTGCCCATCGATGAGTCCGACAAACCCCATGAATTTTTCGAAAG
>JAGQPO010000372.1 GCA_020426665.1 Planctomycetales bacterium | reverse complement strand
CACACCCGAGCAGCGATTGGCCGACGCCAAAGAAAAACTGGATCGCCTGATCGGACTGGACAACATCAAGGATCAAATCGCAACGTTGACGAATTTCCTGGCCATGGAAAAACGACGACGGGAGATGGAACTGCCGACGTCGCGTCCGAGTTTGCATATGGCCTTCGTCGGCAATCCGGGGACAGGCAAAACGACCGTCGCCCGGATCGTTGCCGAGATCTACGGCGCGCTGGGAATTCTGGAAAAAGGCCACCTGGTCGAAACCGATCGCAGTGGTTTGGTTGCCGAGTACGCCGGCCAGACCGGGCCAAAGACGAACGCCAAGATCGATGAAGCGCTGGACGGCGTTCTGTTCATCGACGAAGCGTACACGCTGATCGACGAAAGCGGCCAAGATCAGTACGGCCGCGAGGCCATTCAAACGCTTCTGAAACGAATGGAAGACCAACGCGAACGATTGGTCGTGATCCTGGCCGGCTATCCGGTGGAAATGCGCCAAATGATCCGCAGCAACCCGGGACTGAGCAGTCGAGTGGGAACAACGATGGAGTTCGCCGATTACTCGCCCGAAGCTCTGTGCCGGATTTTTGAATTGATCGCCAAGAAATCCAAATACACGTTGCCGACCGAATCACGTCGCCGCCTGCTTCGCGGGTTCACCTATTTGTACGGCAAACGCGATCGGCACTTCGGCAACGGTCGCACGTCACGCAACAGCCTTGAACGCAGCGTTCGTCGCTTGGCCAACCGGATCGCACCGATCCAAGAGATTACTCGCGAGTTGCTGACAACCCTGGAGCCCGACGACATCGAAGTCGCTGGTGTTGACCAAGTGCACCTAAAAGCCATGGCAGCTGAACCGGGAAAAGTACGAGTGACCTGCAAAGGTTTCGCTCAAGTGATCGATGATCAATTGCTGGGCACCGAAGTGAAGTGCCAAGATTGCGGCGAAACCTTCGTCGCCGAATGGGGCGAACCGGTGATCGAACTGCCGACCGGAGAAGAAGAGCCGCTATAAAGTCGTTGATCACTGCGCGATCAAATCGCCTGACCCGCCATGCGGTGCATGAACACCGCCTAATTCAGAAGGATGTGCGACTACACGCGTTACCGTCGGCGACGACGCTGGGAAACCACAATGGTTCCCCCAAGCATCAACAGGCCAACGAAGGTCGGCTCCGGAATCGCAGTGATTACATTGATGTTTGCACCTTGGACCGAAATCTGGCCCTGGTCAATGACACCAAACGCTGAGTTACGAAATTCGTTTTGTGGCTTTCCAAACAACCCAGCCGTAATATCGAACGGCGAGATCCTCTGATCTGAAATCGCCCGAAACGTAAACGATGCGATTTCAAAAGAGATCGGCCCCGTCACCCCACCGGCAAAGCTGGTGCCGTCGATCCCGTCAATATCGTCGAATGTTTCTCCGGGAACGCTTGTCGCGATCACCGAAGTGTCTCCGAATTGAAAGCCTGCGGGAAGCGGGTCGCTTCCGCTGACAAACGCCAACTTTGTCTTGTCATACCGAACACTCAATGTGTAGCTAGCTACGTTGGTCGCATCAGTAATGTCCATGAAAAGAGAGACATCAAATGATTCACCCAACCCGACATCGCGATCTGATTGGCCACCACCAATCGCGGGATCCGCATCAAAACGCAAGACCACTGCGGCGTCACACGGCGCGGCGATGCAAACAGGCAAACACAATGCCAACGTGCAAAAAATAAACTTCTTATACAAGACACGCATTAGTCGTCTCGGGATGGGGATTACGTATCAACTGGGTGGCAGGAAAGTACCGAGTTTCGGGCCAAACGCACCGAAATCGGGTGTTGTGATGAAACCATCACCATTCGCATCGAGCGACGCGTTGTACAGCGGATTACCAGAACTTGTGCCCAGTGCAGGCCCAAACACTCCGAAATCTGGTGTACTTACGAATCGATCACCATTAATATCGCCGTACCACCGAAAGAAATCATCAGTGGCATCTGCATTCATTGCAGTTCCCCCCGCGACGACCGACGCCTTGTCGATCACCAAACGGTAGTTCCCATCGGCGAGGGAGTTCCCTAATGGACCGGTCCCGAGCCTGGTTACCGTCGAAGCTCCGTCAAATGTTAGGGTTGCAACGGTTTTTCCGGAAGTGCTGTCTGGAGAGACATTTACTGTACCAACTTGGGTGTTGCTGTCAATCTGGGTAAGGGTGAATGCGTTATTTAATAATCCGTGGTCCACGACCGAATCGAACGTCACTGTCACCGAAGTGATCTGTGACCGGCTCGGACTAACACCGTCATTGATCACGATCGATTCAACGGTTGGAGCGGCCGATGCGATCAGCGTCGTGGCGGAAGCCGAATCATTTGCGTTATTGGTGTCGCTGACGCCGGGCCCGACAGTCGTCGTGGCGTTGACCACGGTTGAGCCGGTCGCGGCCGGGGCAATCGTCGCGGAAACTCGATAAATGACCTTATCGCCCGGGAACAGATCCAGCGTTTCGTTGATCGCGCCGGCGCCATTGGCAAATGTCGATCCGCGGCCGAAGACGACGTAACTTTCGCCGGCCGCAGCGGTCCCGCCTGGAGATTCGAACGGAGCACCCACGATCACATCGGCCAAACCATCGCCGTTGACGTCACCGGCGGCTCCGATCGATCGGCCGGCGAGTCCACCGACGCCACGTCCTTCGATCAGAAAGCCGTTGGTGCCATTGAGAGCTGAAAGATTCAGCGGCGATGCGATCCCAGTGCTCGAACCAAAGACGACGTAGCCGCCGCCAGCCAACAAGACCGCATCATCCATTTGAGCCGGCAGCCCAATCAGCAGGTCTTTCACACCGTCGCCGTTAATGTCGCCGGCGTCCGAAACTTTCATCGAACTCGGGTGCGTTGCAACCGGGGCCTGGATGACAACACCTGTTGTGCCATTGAGCGCCGAGATATCGAGAGTGGATGAGAACGCGCTTCCGGATCCAAAGACAACGTAAGACTGTGCCGCAACCGTCGAGGCGCCTGATGTATTGATTCCGTCTGAGGCGACCAAATCATCAATTCCATCTCCGTTGACGTCGCCAACGCCGGCAACACTGCCGCCGAACAGGTGTCCGGATCGCGGTGCGGAGATTGTAAATCCGTCCGACCCGGTCAACCCGCTGACGTTGACTTCAGCCGAAAAGGTGGAGGCAGCTGCCTTTCCGAAGATAACATGCACCTTGCTGTTACCCGAAGACGTAATGGAGTCTGGTGAGCCAACGATGACGTCATCAACGCCATCGTGGTTGATGTCAACCGCCCCACTAACACTGAGCCCTAGGTTCACGTTGACGTCAGACGTGACGATCCCGAATCCATTGGTTCCAGATAACCCAGTCACGTCAACCGAAGCGCCGAACGGAGATGCGGGAGCCCGCCCGAAAATAACGTACGAAGCTCCTTGGCTTAAGTTATCTGGTGGACCAGCCGGATTGACAACTGATTTGCCCGAAGCCCCAACGATGATATCGCTGATTCCGTCGTCGTTAACGTCACCCGCCCCCGCAACGCTTGAACCTAAATTAAAGCCCGCCGGAACGCCAGTGACTTTAAACCCGTCGGTCGCCAACATCGTCGACGCAGAAATCGAGGCGGGGAAGGTTGATCGGCCAAAGATAACAAAGGCCTCGCCGGCATTACTCGATGCGTTGGGCGCACCAACAATCAGGTCATCGATGCCATCGTCGTTGACGTCGCCGGCGTTATCCAGTGAGGTTCCTAAACCACTACCCGCTCCGCTACCAACGAACGTAAAACCGTTGGTGCCCGTCAAAGTATCCAGCGAAATGTTCGCCGGGAATCCGCTAGTCGTCCCGAATACGACATGGACCTTGCCCGCCCCGGAAGTTGCCCCGACGATGAAATCGTCGATGCCATCATCGTTAAAGTCACCGCCGCCGGAGACAGAAAATCCGGCCAGATTAACGACTTCAGTCCCTTGAACCGCCAAACCGTTGCCGCCATCCAAATCCGCCACGGCAACCGTCGCCGGTTGGGCGCGAATGATCTCTCGCTCCCAGGTGATCCCGGCCAGCTTTGCGTCAAAGGTTACGCCTAGGTCGGTCGCGATTGCGTCATTGGGGCCGGCGTTTTCGAATGTGATCTCCGACGTAAACGCAGCACCCTGGGCCAGCGGGCCGGTGGGCTGGACGATCACAGCCGATAAATCGACCGGTCCGGGATCGTTCAGTGATTCAACCGGGTCTTCGCCTTCGGCAAGTCCCGTCGCCATAAATGCCAAACAAACCTCGCGCCCTTGGTCAGTCAACACAACGTTGCCGAACTGCGCCTCTTCGGCTGTCGGCAATGAATCGACAAATCCCAGATCGGTCGTCAGCCCGTCCGAGGCAAGCAATTGCCGCGACTCCAGCTGCTCAACCAAGACCCGCCGGCGCCAATGTAAGCCAACAGACGACCGACGTGCGGCACACCTCTTGGAGATGTTTCGGAGCGACATGAAGAGAATCTCAAGATGTGAAAGGGGGACCCGAGAAGACTGATGTCAAGATTGCGCAAGTTATCAGAGTAAGGGGAGATGTGACGATAACCCCTGCGCAAACCAAAGTCAAACATTCCGTGCCACCCTGAGACTCCCACCGAACCAACACCCCCCGAACGGGGCGCTTCAGGTTTTCAACATCGTCGAAAATTACGTTTTATTTGAAGCCCTGAAGAGCCGTGCGGTCAATTCAATGCCTGGCAGCACAACAGCTGACGCTTCGTCCGCTTTGACCGGCACTCCACGAACCTTTACGAACCCCGAGATGGCGACGATGATCGCGGCCAACAGGATCAGTACTTTGATCCACTTATCTTTCTGTTTGCGAATCGGTTCCATTTTCTCGCTTCGCCCAACCAGCGCAGATGCGATGAAAAACACGACCAAAGCAAGCAACATTTTTGTCCCCAACAAGGCGTGATACAGCGTGTCGCCTTGATGCTTAGGGATCGCTCGCATGTAGTTGTAAATGCCGCTAAGCAAGAACAGCAAGATGCCACCGTGGACAAATCGCTTCCACCGAGATTTAACCAATGACGCCAACTGAGAATGCGGTTCG
Organism: Planctomycetales bacterium; assembly: GCA_020426665.1. Taxonomy (GTDB): domain Bacteria; phylum Planctomycetota; class Planctomycetia; order Pirellulales; family Pirellulaceae; genus Stieleria. The sequence goes on along the minus strand of JAGQPO010000372.1, from coordinate 8,966 downwards.
TCATCAATTTGTTTCGCCGAGGGCATCAAAACAAACGCCATGAACACGCTGCCGCCGACCAGTGTGATTGCCGTGGCAACGTGAACGACCCGTGAAATGACGTCGATGATTTCCATGGCAGTGAGTGTGGATGATGACTCGGATGTACGCCGGCATGGCTTCGATGCACGGCACAATGAGGATAACGCGACGTTGGTGTACCGGGTTCAGCCCTCCGTTTCAACCGCCAACGCGCGACAACTGCCAACTTGCACTTCGATCGACTGGTGGAGATCGCGGAGAGTCACATGTTTCGTCGAGCCAAAGACTGGATCCGCATTTGGCCATCGGCCTAAAACCCAAACTGATTGCGACCGAACGCTACCAATATAAGTCTTCAAAAGCTTCGTCCAACAGACGCAGCCCGCGTCGTTGGGTCGCGTCGATGGAAGCACCTGATCGGGCCGTGGCGTACGCCTCCATCATCAATCCGTATTCCGTCCCCGATTCACTTTCACGCCGACTATCCTCAATCCCTCTAACAAGTTGCGGTTGGTCAGCTATCTGTGTCGACAATTCAGTCGAAGGGTCGTCGACCGATCGTGCGAGTTGCCGGACTTCCGCGATCCGTACATTCGCTTGCGGCATTGGCGTTGGTGCTTCCGGGTCGTTCCAATCGCCGACCAATGGAATCCAACCTGCATCACCGCCGGGCCCAAAGGCGAAGTAATAAGCGTTGTTGTTGCCGATCCGTCGGCGAACGAAATCATGCCTTGATTTTCATCAAATGAAGCGACTCCGGATTGAACATAATCGTCGGCAAATTTCGCCGACCCGCCGACACCGAACCGTACCGTCATCGGCCCATCGGTGTTGTCACGCGTAAACGTATAAGCCAGCGCCCCGCCATTCTCGGTGACGGAGGCTGGCAAAACCTGTATCGAAACGATGGTGTCATCGACCGGTTGTCGACAGTCCGCCGATCGTCAAACGGTATTCAATCACGCCGGAGTTCTCCCTGCTGACCGAGAAGACGCTTCCCTCGGAGTATCCGTCGTCAGCGGTGTCGCCCGTTGAAATCAACAGGTCATTGTCAGGAACCAGCGCCAATTCAATCGCAAGTTCACGTCGCAGTACTTCATTCACAGCGCCAACAATCGTGTCGAGCGTCTGGCTGACAACCGAACGCTGCTGGGTTTCCGCTGATGACATGACGTTACAATCTGGCGACAACGTGCAAACTTGCTCTGTGAATTCGACAGTTGTTGCGAGTGCGAACGCATAGGTCCGAAGGTCCGTGCCCGCGTTAAGATTGTTCGCGCCTACGGCCAGCAACCGACGGTCTTCCAGTCGTTCGAACGCCCGATGACGCCTGGTCGAATCACCGCGTTTCGCGTTTTCGCGGCGTCGGAGTCTTTTTGCAAAATTCATTCGTGCCCTTGGGCGAGTCCGACGCGTCGGCAACCCACGAAAATCAATTCATTTCGTAGGCGCCCACCAGTGTCCAATTGTCATGTTACAAGGGGCATCGACGATCACCCGTCGAGAGGATAGTTAAAGGTGCGTCCGATGTCTGGCCCGGGGCAGAAAGTCCATCGCGGTTTAAGGAAAAGCCGGACGACAACGTTTTCCGCGGTTTTTGAATATGGCTCTTCCGCTAAATCCCGTGAATTACCGGTTCAGAGGCTGTCGAAATGCACCTTGCACCCACTGAATCCGTGGATGACGCATATCAGAAAGATTGTGCCTATACTGAAACCAGTCGAATCCGATCGTCTTTCCGAACAATTACATTGACGGAAATCAAGGAGAATGTCATGGCAAAAATGATTTCGCAATCTGTCGGAACGGGCGGCTACAACAAGTACGAAGATGTATTGACCGTACAAGAGTTGATCAACGATGTACCTGCCGACGAGGGCAGGCCCGTGAAACCGCTGAAAGAGGATGGTTTGTGTGGCCCAAAGACCAAGGATGCCATCGGGCGTTTTCAGCTGAAACACTTTGGCTGGTCGGGCGCCGACAGTCGCGTGGATCCTGGTGGCCAAACGATCAATAAACTAAACGAGCTGGCAAAGCCTAAAACAAAGCCTTTGCCCAAACCGCTGCCAAAAGTCACACTCCCGAAGCCTCCCCAACCTTCGAAGCGGCCCAGCACAAGGTATGGAATTATTCAGGCGGGAGAAAAAGACGAAACAATTGTTGATGGAAGCGATTTCTTTTTCGTCGTCATTGACTTCAAACAACCCAACGTCCCACAGGTCTACTGGTTGGGGCCGCCTGGAGGTTACAAAACGCTTCGGCGACGCGTGAAAGTCAACCTGCGTAACATCAAAGGAATGTTGGATCTCGCACCACCGGGGCTGGCGATCACCGCACTATCATGCAAGGGCATTTACATGACGCGCAGTTCAGGTGGAAAAATCAAGAACGAGCTTTGGATGAAACTAAATCCGCGAACCAAAGTTGTCCCGATGCAGCGGGTGTACATTCCTGTTGACTCGGCATCAGGGCAATTCGCGTTTGCCCGAGACGGCCAGTTCCAATTGGTCGAGAACCCGGGGCGATGGATCGACGTCGTCACTTAGGACCAATCAACAAGCGTGACCATTTTACGACGCTTGGCATCACGCCTGATATTCACCGCAGTTATTCAATCTCTACGGAAAGGATTCCGACGGTGGTTTGATCATGCTGTGGCGTCATCACGATTCGAATCTTGTCGGTTCGCAGCGGAGCCGCAGGATGAACCGTGTTGTAATTGTCTGGCAGCGTGCTGTATTGATCGGTGTTGTAGATCTCGACCGGTTGCCATTGCTTCCCGTCAAGTTTTTCCAAACGCCACGAACCGGGCACCTGGACGCCCCCGTGGTCATCATAAAAGTAGACGCCGACGGCGCGGATTTCGGTCGCTCGGTCGAAGGCGATTTCGACCCACTGCTGCTTTCCCAGTTGAGGCCAACTGGTCCAACGTGGAATCGAACGATCGGCAGAGTTCTTTGGACTATTGCGCATGCGAATCGCCGCCGTCGTGTCCTGGTCAAACGTATGCGAAGCGGCGACGCCTGCGAATTTCAAGTTTTCCGGAGACATCAAATCGGGCTGCGCCAAAGATTGTTTGGTGGGGAACCAAACCTGCATCGATCCCCGATCTCGATTGCTCCATGCAAAGTAAGGTATCAGATTCACGGTGGCGTCTCGCACTTCCTGGTCAATGTCCACTTCTTGGGCGTGAATCAAGATCGACGGCCAATCACCAAAACGCTGTGAGTCTCTTTGGCGATTCTCCACCCTTGCGTCGAGACGTTCGATTTCAGGAACAAAAAAACGTTGAACCGCCCCTTCGTTATCGATTCCCTCGGCGCACAAGACGATCGGACCTCGCGAAAAGCAGACGCGGTCGCGGTCCGCTTCCACCCGATCGATACAGCGATTGATCCGCACCGGCATCGGCAAATGCAGCGTCACGTTATCCCCCGCCTGCCATTGCCGATCGATCACGGCAAACCCTTGTTCAATTTTCGCCGCGATCGTTTGGCCGTTCACCTGAACACTCCACGGCGGAGAAGGATTCGCATACGAATACAACTCACCGGGAACAAGTTGCCCACCTGCCCACGTGGGAACCCTCAGTCGCAGCGCAAAATTGACCTTTCGTTTAGGATCAATGTCCAACGCGATTTCACCTGACCAAGGGTAATCCGTCGTTTGGCGAATCTGAACCGGTTGGCCATTGACATCGATGGTGGTTTCGCTGGTTCCGTACAAATTGCAAAAGACTCCGGCCTGGTCGGTGGCATACATGTATCCGGAAACCTGCGGAATCAATCTCGCAAGGTTCGACGGGCAACACGCTGTGCCAAACCAACCGCTTCTCGGCGCGTGTCCATCGACGGCTTCCAGCGGATTGGGATAAAAGAAACTCATCCCATCAGCTCCCATGCCTGCCAAACAGTTATTCAGCAGCGAGATTTCGGCGACGTCGACGTATTTGGCGTCTCGGTATTTCAAGAACATTCGCATGTTAAAGAAAACGTTGCCGACGGCGGCACAGGTTTCCAAGTATGTGTCCTTGTTGGGCAACACATACTCCGGGCCGAATCCTTCGATTCCGTGAACCGCGCCCAGTCCGCCGGTGATGTGCATTTTCTTGTCGACAATGTCATGCCAAATGTTATCGAGTGCACGGGAGTAATCTGCCGTTCCCAGCAAGCTGTCGACTTCGGCCATGGCCGCGTATTGATACGTGGCTCGAACGGCGTGGCCGGTTGCAGTGGATTGACGGGCCACTGGCAAATGTTGCTGAGCATAGGTCGGCGCGCTGACCCCGCGGCCGCTCGGCGAAAACGTGACGCCGCGGATATCCAGAAAGTGCTTGGCCATCTCCAAATAGAGTTTCTTGCCGGTGTAGTTGTATAGCTTGACGAGCCCGAGTTCGATTTCTTGGTGTCCCGGGGCCTGCATGACCGGCTTGCCATCGTTGTACGCCGGGTCCCCTTCGAAAATCACTTTCTGGACGTGGCACGCGTTCTTTTCAGCAACGTCCAAAAGCTTGGTTTTTCCGGTAGCCTGCGCGTAGGCCACTGCGGCTTCGTAAAGATGTCCGACGTTGTACAGTTCGTGACTGTGGATCAAATAACTGTAGGGACGCGGTCCCATTTCATTTTCACGGATCGATCCGGTAATGTGCGGCACATACAAGTATCCGTCCTCGGCCTGCGCACGATCAATCACGTCGATGATCCCATCCATCATGGTTTCGATCTCGGCGTTCGGCTGCGACTGAATCATCAGCGCGGCTCCCTCCATGACCTTGTACAGATCTGATGTGTTGAATCGATGTGGTTCAGGCTTGACGGTTGTTCCATTGCTCTCCAACCACTCGGCACACTGCCGCAAACGACGCTGGGCGACCTCGGTGTTCTTAAAGGCATGTGGCAGAGTGTTGCTAACTAACAATTCGATTCGCGGCTGCCAGATTCGATCGCTCAATCGCACCTTATTGAACGGTACAAATCGAGCCGGCTGGTCCGCCAACAACTTCGCCGAACAAAAGGGCCGCAGCGTACAGACCAGCGTGCAGAAAACGATCCAAAACGCCATGCAGGAAACTGTGCAATGCACAAACCGCCGTAGCTTCATTGACGTGAGAACGTATTTGGACATCGTGGTAGGCACAATTGATTTGGAAAAGCGTCGGGCGGACAATCGAAATATCGTGGTGACTATAATATCGACAGTTCGCCGAGATCGCTCGGCGGATCCGAATTCACTCGATTCATTTCAGTTTAACCTCCTTGAATTATTACGATGACAATGCAATTTAACTGTACCGGAACACTGGTCTTGGGCCGGGTCTGCCTGTCAATTATTTGCCTGCTTTCGGCGGGTTTGACGCAACGGTTGATTGCTGACGACGAATACGCAATTTCAATCGCGGCGGACCGGGATTCTGCGATCTACGAGACCGGTGGTGACGCGTCGTTCCAAATCACGGTCACGAAGAATGGTGAACCGGTGGACGAGGGAACGATTTCCTATGCGTTTGATGACTTTCTAAACCCGACCGAATCGAATGCCTTGCCCAAGGGGGATCTGCAACTGGGCAATGAGCCGACGCAGGTGACGTTCAAAGGCACCAAACCGGGATTCATTCGCTGCCAGGTTACGTTTCAACCGGTCGAGGGGAAGCCGACGAAAGCGGTGGCAGGAATTGGATTTTCACCGACCGAGATCAAGCCCAGTCTGCCGGTACCGGACGACTTTGACCAATACTGGGCCGATCAAAAGCGACAACTTTCCGAAGTGCCCCGCGAGGCAAAAGTTACTCCGGTTGATTTTGCTGACGAGTCGATCGCGTGTTACGACGTCCAAGTTCCTTGCTTGGGCCGTGCCCCCGTATCCGGATATTTTTCAAAGCCTCAAGACGCAGCTCCAAAAAGCTTACCCGCGATCCTGTGGGTTCACGGTGCGGGAGTCCGCAGCTCGAGTCTGGGTAATGCCGTCCAGGGGGCGCGTGCGGGAATGTTGTCCCTGGACATCAACGCGCATGGACTGCCCAATGGAGAGCCGGCTTCGTTCTACGCGGAAAAGAGTTCTGGAGAATTAAAGAACTATCGTCAGGCGGGCAGAGAAAACCGAGACACGATCTATTTTCGCGGGATGTTCTTACGATTGATCCGAGCCATCGACTTCTTGACGGACCAGCCGGAATGGAATGGTCACGAAGTGATCGTGATCGGGCACAGCCAGGGTGGCGGCCAGGCCTTGGCCGCGGGCGGTCTTGATGAACGCGTCACCATGATCGCGGCAGGCGTCCCGGCGATCTGCGATCACTCCGGCGCGGTCGTTGGTCGTGTCAATGGTTGGCCGAAACTGGTGCCGAATCAGCCTGACGGGACGCCCGAGCCCGACGCACTGCTGGCGTCACGATATGTCGACGCGGTGAACTTTGCCAGTCGCTGTCGCGCCCAGGCGATCATGAGTGTCGGCTTTGTCGATTCCACTTGCCCGCCGTCAAGTTGCTACGCAGCTTACAACGCACTGCGGGGACCAAAGTCGATCATCAACGAACCAGCGATGGGACATGCAGCGCCGGAACACATCAAACAAGCATTCTTTGAAAAGGTATTGGAACACGCCAACCGCCGGTCGCCCGCTCTGGCAAAGTAACCAAGCGGGTTTTTCCACCGAACGCGTTGGATCAATCGGCAATGAATGCACACCCCGTTGTCGTTCAAACTCGGATCCGACACGTCAAATCGCATTCTCATCACATTCCGCCTCAAATGATGTCCTCCATACGAATCGTGACTTCATTAAACTCCGCAACGTCTGTTTTCATGCCATCTATTTCGAAAACATCCTCTTGAAGGTTGACGATCCAAGTACGAATTCCAGCTTTTTGATAGGCTGGCAATTTGATTTCACGATCCTTGGAAAGCGACGTGTCACTTACCTCAATCACAAGTAAACACTCATCGGGACGCGGGTGTCGATCCGTCGGGTCCGTCCCCGCGGCAAGGATAGTCAGGTCGGGTTCGGGCTCGTTGCCGGACCAGGAGACTGGTCCCTGCGAACTGACGTCGTAGCCGGCCAGCACAAAGATTTTGATGAGTTTATTGACCGTGCTTCGGTGCTTGGGCCCAATAACCATCTTGTCATAGATCAATCCATCTATCAATTCGACCTTGTCCTGCTCGGTGAATCGTCGATGGTATTCGTCGTTGCTGAAGTAATGTGTCGCGATGCTCATAACATTGGCATGCAGGAAAGGTGGACGCCCATGGATGATCATAACATAACTAGCAAGGCCATTCACGCTACCGGAATGATGCTAAGGAAGGCATGTTGCTGAAAGAAAACGCCGTCCACAAATATCGGCTCCCCGTGCCGGCTCGACCGGCAGGAAGCGAAGTTATCTCGGTTGGTCGGTTGACAATGAAGATCGCTTGCGATCGTGTGTTGGATGATCGCGGAGCGATCAACGACTTTCCCTAAAACTCCATCGGGATGAAGCACTGCACACTTATGCCCGTTTCCGCTCTGTACAAATCAACCGTGATTGCGGGATGGATATCGGCGTGGCGCGGAACTTGGCGAGACAATGTGGTCAGCGGGATTGCAATTGTCGCTGCTGTTCGAACAGGACGATCCCGGCGGTGGTTGCCAGGTTCAAGCTGCGAACGTTTCCGCTGGTCGGTATCCGCAGTGCACGGGGGTGTCCCGGTCCGACGATCTCTGGTGGCAGGCCGCTGGATTCGCGACCAAAGACAAAGCAATCGCCGTGATGGAACTCGGCGTCCCAGATTGACCGGGTCGCAAATCGCGAAAAGAAAAACATGCGTTCCGGCGGCAAGTTGTTCGACAATTCCGCCCAGTCGTCGACGGCTTGCAAGTCAAGGTGTTTCCAATAGTCAAGTCCGGCCCTGCGAACTCGTTTGTCGCTGAAGTCGAAACTTGCCGGTTGGACGATCCAAAGCTTGGCCCCGACAGCGACACAGGATCTGGCGATGTTCCCGGTATTGGGGGGGATCTCGGGCTGGTACAGCACGACGTGTGCGACCGGATCGATGCCAGGTGATTCGTTCTGGTGGGAAAAAGCTTGTGACATGGGATCCAAATCGCGTCGCCAATCAGAGAGATGCCGAATGTGATTTCGCTTGCCGGGGCGGTCCGTTTGGCCGCTGATCCAGACTGGAACGTTTCTTTTGAATGGCGAGACGGGCGGAAGGGTTGCAAAGGGGCTTGGTGGCGTGACAAACTGTCGACACATCATGACAGATCGCCTGCGTTTTTTGAGCCGGGGATCGAAGATTTCCTACCGCCACTCGTCGACTCTTTAGTGCCAGAATCCCTCGCTGGCAGAGATTTCCATCAATGCCGATTCAAGTTACCTGTCGCCACTGTTTGAAACGATTTCAAGTAAGCGACAAATTCGCCGGCAAAACGGGTCCCTGTCCGAATTGCAAAAAGCCGATTGAGATTCCGAGGGCTGATGAGCAAGTCGTCATTCACGCGCCGCGAGATGATTCGCCCAAGGATAGCACCGGCGTCAGCGTACTGAAGCCGATCAAACGCAAAGAAACCGACGTCACACGGCGCGGATTGATCATTTCAATTGGATCCGTTGTCGCCGTTTTTGCCGCAGCCTTGGTTTTTCGGTTTACGGGACAAGACGGCGCAGCACCGTTGTGGGCGCAGCTGGTCGGGCTGATTGCCTTGGCCCCGCCGCTGGTGTGGTCGGGATACTCGTTCCTGTACGATCAAGAACGCGAGCCCTACGTCGGACCGGAGCTGCGAAATCGTGTGATGATTTGTGCGGCGATCTTTGCGGTACTTTGGTGTGTCTATGCGTTTGTTCCCGCATACGTCTTTGAACTGGATCGTGTTGCCGAGATGTCATGGACCATTTTTGGTATCACACTTTGTGTCATGATCGCGCTTGGGGCTTTGGCATCGGCGGGAACTTTTGAACTGGAGTATTT
>JAGQPO010000371.1 GCA_020426665.1 Planctomycetales bacterium | reverse complement strand
AACAAGGCGATCGACTCGGTGCGTTACGACAACGCCCTGTGCCGTGGCGGCGAAGGCGCCCGCCGGGCGTCTGATTTTGCCAAATCAGATTCATCAAACAGCTCCTCCGGGTCACGAATCAGCCGGCTGTCTCCACAAGCCACCGCGTCGACGTCACATATCAATCGGCTGCAGATCGGAGATTCGCCATCGTCCAGTGCGTCACGAATTCGTTCCAGCCGCAGACCGGTCGGTCGCCGGCGCGAAGATTTTCCGTTGGACGCCGTTCGCGATCAAAACCAAAGGTCCGGTGAAGAGCAAGCCGCCTCCAACGAAGTGATCGAATACTTTCTGGAACAACTTTCCGAAGCCACCCTGCGCGGCATTGTTTCGTTGAAGCTGCACGGTTTTACAAACGAAGAAATCGCTGAAAAACTTGGCTGTGCGACCCGCACCATTGAGCGAAAGTTAAGCCTGATCCGTCGGTTGTGGATTCCCATCTTGGAGAATTCCGATGAACAGCGACAAGCCTGAACCACACGGCAGTTCGTCGGAGGATTCACGTGAAAAATGGATCGCGATTGATCGATTGTGCGATGCTTACGAAGCGTCGCTTCAAGAGGGCGAAGTCGAACGAGCCCCTTTTCTGGCCGGCGTGCCGCACGATTGGCGTGACCAGCTGAAACACGAACTCGATGCAATCGATGCCGCCTATCGAGATGCCGAAGAGACGCGTGAGCAAACCGTAAAGGTCCCGCCGACGGAGGCGAACAGCCGACGTTTACCGACCTCGGGTCGCCTGGCCGAATTGGCCACCCTGGACCGTGATAAGATTTGGCTCGGCCGGTTCGAAATCCGAAAACGATTGGGTACCGGCGCAACCGGCAGCGTGTGGTGTGCACGAGATGCGCGTCTTGCACGCTGGGTCGCATTGAAAGTTCCACACGCCAGCCGGGTGATGAGCGAGAACAGTGCCGCTAGGTTTCAAACCGAAGCCCGCGCCGCGGCAGCCATCAACCATCCCAATGTGGTCCAGGTCCACGAAGTCTTGATCGAGGACGGTTTACCGATCTTGATCCAACAATGGATCGACGGGCCGTCGTTGGCCAGGTACCTGAAAGACAAAGGGCCCTTGGACTTTGATCAGGCGGCAGACTGGATGTCGCAAATCGCCGATGCCGTTGCCTGTGCGCACGAAAAGGGAATTGTGCATCGCGATTTGAAACCCGCCAACGTGATGCTGAACAAGAATCGCCCGATGGTTCTTGATTTCGGTTTGGCCAGTTACCCGCAGTTTTCGACCGGTCTGACCAGCGAAGGCACGATCCTTGGGACGCCCGCCTACATGAGCCCTGAGCAGGCCGAAGGCAACGAGCACGCGAACCAGCCGGGTACCGATATCTATGCGCTCGGAACAATCTTGTACGAAATGTTGGTCGGAACGCCACCGTTTGTAGGCAAAGCGCGGGAGGTGCTGCAGGCCAACAAGACGGCCATTCCGACGCCACCGAGAAGTCGCCGCGCAGCCATTCCGCGGGACTTGGAAACGATCACATTGCGATGCTTGTCGAAGTCTCCCCATGGGCGTTACCGTTCGGCTGCCGAACTACGCGATGACTTGCAACGATTTCGGCGACGTGAGCCGATCATGGCCCGAAAGGTTTCACTGCTTGAGAACACGTGGTCCTGGCTTCGTCTGCGTCCCGCCTACGCACTGCTGGCGGCCGGAACCCCACTTGTCGTCGTCCTGTTCCTCGGCATTCTGATCGCACACTTCCGCAACAACCGCTTGACCGACCAGGCAAGCTTTCTGGTTAAACAAAACCGACAAAGCGAATCGAAGCGGCAAGAATTGTTGACTCAGCGTCACATGGTCGAGCTTTCGAGAGCGTCGCACGAGTTGAGCGAAGGCGAACGCACGCGCGGACTGGAATTGCTGCGCAGCATTCCGGAATCGATGAGACAATGGGAGTGGCATCTTCTGGACCTGGTCTCCCATTCGCCGTCCACGACGTTAAACGTCCCCACCGATGATATCAAAATTAATGCGCCGATCAACGCGTTGGCCGTTGCGCCGAAACACTTGAAAATGTATTCCGCCGCAAACGACGGCACCGTTCTGTATTGGAAGCTTCCCCCGACCAAAGACTTTTTCAACACGGACAAGACCAAACAGGTCGGTCCCGGACCGCCGATCGTTCTGTTCCGTGCCTCCAGCCCCGTTCATGCCATCACGGTCAGTCCCGATGAGAATTGGCTGGCATGGGTTGATCGAAGCGGCGTCGTAACAATCTGGGACGTCATCGAAAATGAATACGCCCAGCGCATCGTGCTGCCCAAAGTAAAACGCGGACACGGAATCTCTTTTTCACCGGACTCGAAACGTTTGGTCATCGGAGGTGGATCGCTGCCGTCCGGTGAACGCTCAAGTGATCAAAACAGCTGGCTGTTTGTTTTCCAGGTCTCTGATTCGGGTGAGTTTACGCAGCTGGGAGAAAGACGATTCGATAACCGAACGGCGATTACGTCGCTGTGTTTTATTAGCAACTCGCAATTCGCCGTGACCCGAGGACGACTTGATGGGACGGTTGGTGCGATGGGGTTTGTGGAAGTCTTTGAATGCGCCGTCGACGACATCCATGAAGTCGGTCAGATTTGGCGTGGGCTCAGCATGCATGGCCTGGATTTTAATGCGACTTCGAATCGAATCGCCTGGTGCGACATCGGCGGCATGGCATACGTCAAAGATTTGAGCCAACCCCTCTTTGCGCCGCCCCGACAGTTTCAGGCCAGTCGCCGCCCTGCGACTCAGGTACGGTTTTCGCCAGACGGCCAAGAGTTGATTGTGACCGGTAATGACGGCGATGTTTCACGATGGTACGTACCAAGTCTGCCGAGGGTAGACGAGGAAGCTCCCGCGGACACGCAATCGCCGTCGACCAGCATCGCCGTCGAAGTGGATATGCCCGACGATGGTGACAATGATGAAGATGGATCCAAAGATGGTCAAAAGCAAGCCGTCAATCCGACCAACTCTCAACAATCCGTCGCGTCGTCGGCATCGATCCAGGAACCGACGGTCGAGCCGCCTCCGATTCGACACGTTCGCGATTACCGGGGCCACGAAAACATCGTTCGTGATGCCATCTATCTCGCTCCCTGCCAGCAGTTGGGCGGTAAAGCAAAAGCAAAAGATCCTCGTTACCGATTCTGCAAGCCATTCCTGGTGACCTGTGGCGACGACGGACGTGTTCTTCAGTGGTCAAACGACGGGCACGATGCGATAAAGACTTTGAATCTGGGTGACCAGCCACTCGTTGATGCACAATGGCTTTCACCGGTCCAGGTCGCCGTTGCCACGACGGTGCCGAGACGCCAAAAGATGTTCTTCAAAACATACGCGTTCAACGACATCGACCTTTCAGTGGAAACGCGGCGTATCACCGGGGCACGAATGATGTCAACCATCGCTCGCCACGATTCGCTAATGCCCACCGGCAAAGACGAACCGGCACCGGTTCGATATGCCATCGGTTCCAGGACACGTATCGATGTCTTTGATACCGGCAACAGCGAATTCATTGCCAGCCGTTTGCTTACGAATGCCAAGCGTTCTGGTTTTACGACGGCGGCCATGATCAATTCTCGCTACCTGGTCGCACTAAACTACCAACAAACGAAACCGACCAAAGAACAATCAAAAGCGAACCCCAACACGCCTGGTACAATTCGCAAGGACAGTTTGCTGCTATACGACTTGCATTCCGATTCACCGCCTCAAAAGCTTGCCCTGCCTTCGATAGGCACGGTCACTCGTTTGAAAGTTTCGCCCCACGGGGATCAGGTGTTTGGATGCTCGAACGCCGGAAAAATGTTTTCCGTATCGCTTCAAACTACTGCGAAAGGTGAAATGCAATGGTCGACACAGCCGGTCCGATTCTGGACGGCCCACAATCGCGCGGTTAGAGATTTCCAGTGGATCGGCCGGCAAGAAAGGCTGGCAACGGTCAGCGATGATGGAACTTGTGCAATCTGGAATCTGGCTCCTGAAGAAACATTGACCGCCGCGGTTCCTGCTTTGCCCCCAACTCGCGACATCACCACGGCCGATGATGTGGTAGAAGCCGAAAGTGCGATCGACCGCTCTGAAAGTGACTTCCCCCAATTGACACAGCGGTTATTGGTGAGCAGCGAAGCGGTCACCCGCGTGACGGTTTCCTCCACCGGAGATCGGATCGTAACCGTTGGCGCCGACCGTGTGATTCGGATCTGGGACACTCACAGCGGGCTCGAATTGGTCTCGCTGGAACCGCGAAAAGAATCTGTTGTCGCCGTTGAATTCAGCCCCGACGATCGATTCATCCTGATCGCCGAAGCCAACTCACGACTTGAGATCATCCGCTTGGTTGATTGATCGAATCATTCAACATCGGTTGCCGCCCGCGGATCAACTTGCAAACTTGAAAGATAGGCGACCAAGTCGCGAAGCTCGCGGGCGTTGATGTGCTTGATTAAATCCGCAGGCATGGACGAATTGCCTTTTCGCCGTGCGTCGATGTCATCCTGAAGTATTCGTTTTTGGCTGCCATCGCTGAGTACCAATTCCACAAATTCGTCGGTCTCCGATTTCACGATCCCGCTCGTGATGTTTCCGTCGGCATCAACGATCACCGCCGTTTCGAAACCCTTTGCGATCTTGGCATCCGGAATGCAGATGGCCTCCAACAGGTATCGGGGATCGCGATCCTTTCCGATCACGGTCAGGTTTGGACCGACTTCCCCGCCCGCACGATCAACCTTGTGGCACCGCACACACGAAAGTTCCGTTTTGCCGAAGAACAGTTTGCTGCCGCGTTCAGGATCGCCACCGGCCAATGAATCCAGCCACTTGCCAAGCGGATCTGATTCTTCGATTTCTTTCCGCACAGCCGCCAATCGTTTTTGCAGTCCCTCGTCGATCCGCCCATTGGCAGCCTGGATCACATTCAATTGGACACGACCATCCAGATTCCCGGCGATGTATTGTTCAATTGCTTGGCTGATTGTCGCAGCGGTCTTGGCGTCCTTCTGTACGGCCATGATGTCCCAAGCCTTTTGTTGAACGCGAGTGTCGCCGTTGGTCGTCGCCGCGATGAACCGATCGATGGATTTGTCCGCAGCAAGCTTTGCCAATACATCCAGACTGGCCAATGCCAGTGGCCCGCGAGTTTCGGCAGCCGGAAAACTTTCCGCCAACCGAACAGCCGAGACCACGTCGAGGCGGGCCAGCGCCAAAAGTGCCCTGGCACGTGAGTCCGATGTGCGATCGACGTCACTGATCTGCTGCACCAAAGCGGGGGCGATTTTTTTGATTCCCAACTCGGAGGCGACTTCAATTGCTTTTAACCGAACATTTTCAGGGGCTGTCATCAACAGATCGATCTGGGGGTCGATCGCCTTGGATGCCAGTTGTCCGTCGCGTTTTTCGAGCGGCCGATAATCACCCAAGACACGATCGATCGGATCGGGTTGTGCCCATCGCCCGAGCATGTCCAACGCTTCTAAACGCATCAGCTCGCTGGCCTCGGACCGCGTCGCGTACTTTGCGATCGCGATTGCCGATTCCGAATTCCCGATTCGATAGTTAGCGTTCAATACGCGTCGGGCCAACGCTTCGGAACCAAGCGGCCTGTCAATCAAATCGGCAAGCGCGGCGGTTGCAAACTCGATCGGTTTGTCATGAATTGCTCGGGCTGCTTCCAAGACGACTCGCGGTTTGGAATCAGACAAGAACGCTGCGACCGATCCGCTGTTCAATTGACGCAGCGCGATCACTCCCAGCAATCGGACACTGGCGTTGGGATGTTTGGCCAACCCGGCGATCTCGTCCGCCTTGATGGCCCGGGACAAGTACATCGCCGCGGCATGACGCATCGCCGGATCCCCGGCATCACCACCGCCGGCGATTTTCAAGACGGGCTGTAACGCGGCCGCATGCTTGATCCGCCCCAGTGCATCGATCGCTGCGTAACGGACTCGGGCGTCACTGTTTTCCAATGCTGATAGAGCCACTTTGGAAGCGTCCTTCCAGCCTTGCTCCCCGGTAATCACAAGACTTGCCACGACCAGGTTTGCATCCGAGTCGCTGATCAAGCCGATCACGGCCTGTTTTGCGGTACGGTTCGCTTCGCTTTCCGGTTTTGTTTTCCGTGCAATCTGGCCCAGTCCCCAGATCGCGTGTAATCGTGCTTTGGGATCTGCCCCGGTATCGACGGCAACTTTCGACAGAACATCGGCAGCTCCGCGCGACGCGAGTTCCCACTGCCCGGCCAATCGAATCCGCCGATCAACATGACCCAGTAACTCGGCCAAGACCGTCGCGTCCATTTGGGGCCAATCACTGGCCAACAATTCTCGCACCTGGGCGACGACAGGATCGTCCACGTGTTCCGGATCGGTAATACGGTACAGCCGCGCCTTGCCGAGTCCCACCCAACCGTCGACCCAATCACTGACGTACAGTGCTCCGTCGGGGCCAAACGCCACATCGGTCGCCAAGCAGGTCCAAATCGGTTGATCATCTGCGACAAGTTTGTATGTCGCGCCGTTGGGCTGGACATTAAAAGTGCGAATCCCGCTGTTGCTCGGTCCGCCACGGAAATCACAAATCAAAAACGTATCGTTCAATTTGTCGCCAAATCCGGTGCCCGGGTAATAGGCCAAACCACTGGGGCCGTCCGTAAAATTGGCGACCGGAGGAATGATCGCAGCCGGTTGGTCATCGTTTAGCGGCTCCCAAATTCGCTCGCGGTTGAACGGCCCGCGGTCGGAAAGGTACTGGTAATACATCCGCCATCCGGTGTCGCCGTCCTGTAACAGATGTACAATCCGAGCCTGGTCACCACTGTCGCTGTTGTTATCCACCGAGAACCAGTCACCACGATCATTGAAAGCGATCTCTTGTGGGTTTCTCAGCCCTCGAGCAAAAACTTGTAACCCGGTTCCGTCCATCTCGCATCGGAACACGGCTCCACTGGCAGGATCGGCAAGAACTTCACCTTCCGCCGTGCGAACGTGGTACCCACGATCGCCGATCGTAAAGTACAACCGACCGTCATACCCGCGAATCAGTCCGTGCATGTCGTGTCCGCGAAAGGCGACGCGGACGCCGTATCCGTCTGACAACACGACTCGCTCGTCGGCGTGCCCGTCACCGTCTTGGTCAACCAATTTCCACAATTTCGGGATGCACGTGTAGAAAACATCATCGCCGATTGCAAGCACGCCGGCGCCTGTCCCCTCTTCCAGATGATTGAAACCATCTGCGACGATCACGCTGGTGTCGGCCCGTCCATCGCCATCGTCATCGGAAACCCGGCGAACGCGGTCGTCGTGTTGGGCATAGGTCACCGCCTGGTCGCCCAGCAATCGCTTGTGATAATCGATTCGATCCTGCACCGTCCGGGATGCCAAGTCGGCTTTCAACCATTCCTGGTCGTGCCCTCGATTATCCGTCACTCCGCGATCCTGGCGAAAGGTTTCGCAAACAAAAACACGGCCAAGGTTATCGATATCGAAGGCGACCACATTTGCAATCTCGGGCTCCGCCGCCCAAACGCTGATTTTCCAACCTTCGGGCACCCGAATTGCGGCCATCGCGTCGGACGGTTCTTGCGAAGCCTCGGCGATTTCAGGGGGCAAAGGCTCTCCGGAACCCGCGTCAACCGCCGCACAATGATGTTGGCCGCCCACGAGCAGCAGTAACGCGGCGAAAATCAAGCCGAGTTTGTCGCGGCTAAAATTGGTACCAATTCGCAGGACCGCAACTGATTTCGCGTACAAGTCGGGCGATACGCAATCAAGCTGCTTCGCTTTGCTAGGCGGGTATTTCATAAGTGGTAAGATCGGAATATCACGAAACGGGCACGGAAGAGAGATCAATTCTAAATATCGACACAAAGACCGAATCGTCAACTGAAAGACCGAGCTTCGCTTGTCGATATCGCTTAGAATACTCACCCGGTCCACAGAAAAGTGTGATCGGTTTTGAGAAATGGGATCGCCACAATCGGAAAACCATCAAACGGCAATGAATCGACCCGATCACGACGATGTTGAATTAACCCAAGACGATTCGCGGCCGCCCACCGATTCCGATACGGCGTCCGGCCCGTTCGTTGCAAAAATTGTCGTACCGAGCGGTGACGCCGTGCCGAGCGGCTACGTCCTACCGAGCAGTGACGTCCTACCGAGCAGTGACGTCCCGCCGAGCAGTGACGCCCTACCGAGCAGTGACGAGGTCCGAATCGGATCCCCATTTCGCGAAGACCCCGACGGCGTAGCGCTCCAACCGATGTCGGCCGTCACTCCGGTCTTGTCGGGCGAAGCCGCCTACGGCGAATTTGGCCCATTCCTGTATACCGCGATGGGGGCCTCCAGTGCCGCAGTCACCGTTCTCGTTTTCGCTGCGGCGGGGGCGATCTGGTTCCCGACCGGAGGAGCCCTAGTCGCCGTCCTTGGAACCGTCCTGTCAATCGTCGGGCTGTTCGCAGCGAAACGTTTTCGTTACGCCGCTTTCGCGACTTTGCCCCTGCACATGACTCTGTTCTTCCTCAGCTACGTGCGATCATTGGGATAACGGATCACGCGTCGCGCGATCAGTATTTGTGGCGAATCGGCAGGTCGTAATCCAGGCGGATGCGATTCTCCGTGATCAGAGAAGGGTCCGGTTTCGCCCACGCGCCCAGGCCCACCGTGTAACTTTCTTCCAAATCGTAGCTTTCCTTTTTGGTTCCAGTCGCATTGTGCCACGCGTGAATAAGTTCGTGTGCCAATCCGATAAATGGAGGACGGGCTCCCTGGCCAGGGATCACTTCAACGGCAGGATTAAAGAAGACCGCACTACCGCAACCGCCGCCTCCTTTGGCCGTCATTTCGTTTGCCGCAACCGCCCGATTGCCGTACTCGTCGACCGTATTGGGACGCAATTCGCCGGTGATGTTGTCGCGTGTTTGAGGATGCTTAATCAATACGATCGCGTCATCCAAAAACTTCGATGTTGGCGCCCCACTGTCCTGGATTCCTTGCAGCAGTCGTTTTCCCGTTGCCTGGCCCCACAACTGATTAAGAGCTTCAATCACCGTGCGGGCGAAACCAGCACCCATTTCTTCGATATGGATCTGGCTTGCATTTTCATAAGGAATCGCCATGGGCCTGAGAATCTCCTCAGCGAGATGCGGTGCTGAATTTTGATGTGGTTGTTTCCGTTGACGTCACGGTTGGTGTCTGGAAACCTAGCATGTGCAAATCAAACGCAGAGGCATCAAGTCCCAAAAGTCCGAAGTTACCGGTTTAAACGTGTCGAACGTTGCTGCTGCTTGAATCGTCAAAACTCGGGATCCAGTTTTTGACGAGAGACTAGCGAGTGTACTTCTTGTTCTTTCCGTCAAACCATATGAACGTATACGAATCGTTGCCTGTTCCGTCGCCTCCAGCGTGTGATCCAACACCAAACACGCGCATGTTGTTCCCTTGCCAGTCAAAAAATACCGTCCGATTCGCACTCGGCTGCGTGTCGTGAAACACGTGGCATCCGTGAACATTTTCGGTGCCACCCCGTGGTGATCCTTTTGCCAAAATCGCGAAGAATCGATCAGAGTAATCCTGGCATGCAGCCGCAAACGCGGAGTTGGGCGTCGTGCTATTACCCATACACATTAAGAGGACAGATGCGTCTGGACTATTCTTGGCATTGGCAGGCTTTGCAGGCTCAGCGGCTCGTGCGACCGACATCGCCTTCGTCAACTTCTTCACCGGCTGCGTTGCGGCACAGAGTGCGCAGATATCACCCGAAATTGCGTAACCGCCACAGCCTTCGACAAGACACTTACCCATGACCAGTTCCGTGTGTAGTTAGTGAGCAATCGCCCCGTACAATCATTGGAATCAATGCTGAGGACGTCGTTGTTGCGTTGGCAACGTTCCCGACACCTGGATTCCGTTGGACAATCAGTTTGCACGGTATCTGACGCCATCAGACAATGCAAGTTTTCCGAACCGACTCTGCCAGATTTGCATCATTTATTGCCTCATCCGCTATTGCCCCATCCGCAGAACCTTGGGGTACACAGAAGTCTTCGATCGACTCAGACCGGAGATTCACGGAATGTTGGTCGACAAAACCCAGGCCGAAATTCTTGAGGTTGCGATCAACCGGTTGGTGAGATCAAGGCGCACGGAGTCCAGGTCGGACATTTGACCTTGACGCCGGCGCTCGAGATATCGGCAAAGCTATCGCCCCAGCTATGGATTCTGCCATTGGCAGCTTGGTAAAGATAATGACAGAGCCCACCGTACATTTTCATGGCAGGAATACCGACACCGATAATTAACTCTTTGGCGGAACCAACAAGGTTGGCCGGCATATTGCCTTGTCCGTCGCCAAGGCGGAAAGTTCAGAGTGTTTGACCGACGGACTGTGAGAGTGTAAGGCGTACAGAGAACTGGTGACACCACAGATGCCCCAGCCGATGTTCAGCACACCCATGTCTTCGAGACCCATTGTCTGCTCCTTGAACCGCCGTGGCGGCCGAATCAATCAAATGCGTAGTCGAAATCTCAATCTGTGCGGCAAAAAAGACCTGCCACCTTTCTCGTTGATTCGCGAACGCGCAGAACGAAACGGACGTGTCAGAACTTCCCAAGCTCCCCCGGATCGCCTTGCCAGACCATGTAATCGCTGATCATGTACATGAAGTCTGATCCGCCCTTGCCTTTTTTGATGCGTACCAAATTGTAGCGGATCGGTACGCCGTGAACGAGAACGCCGGTTCCAGGTGAGGCGATCCCTGTGACTTTTGGGATCTTATCGGCTTTGATCCGAAGGATCGCGTCATCCATGATCGCCTTTTCAACCGACTTGTCGGGACCGCTGAAACGGGGATTCGTCGCGGGCCCGGTCGCATGATCTTTATAGGCGTGACCGCGGCTGATTTGAAATGTATATCCTTCATAGACCACCTGGCGCCGTTCCTCGGCGTCTCCCTTCGAAACTTTGACGGACTTATCGGCCATCAAGGCTTCGGACAATTTCATCGCTTCACCTAGTCGTCCGTCCATCCAGTCGAGCGCCTGATTTCTTGCCCGCTCTCGATAGACCCACGAACCGGTGGCCGACAAAATGGCGTCCTTGTTATCGGGGTCCCATTCCATCTCGCCCTTGGGACCAACAACGATTTCACTCATGGGGCAGGCCTCGACGTGTGAAAATTCTCTCGGCAATGCAACCGTCCCGGCCGCAACACCGATTGCTGCGAACAACTAAAACCTCGCCATTTCAATTTCCCCTTCTCAGACACACCGTTGATTTCACGATGCGTCTGAGTCAATTGAATCCATCAGACGAACCGTTCAATCAAACGAATAGTCAAATTCACCGTCGGTGACTTGGACATGCACGCGTTTGGCCGGGTTCCCTTCCATCATCCGTGTCAGGAATTCGCCGCTAATTTTCGGTAAAACCGTATTGGTCAATATCGCATCGATCATCCGACCACCGCTTTCCAATTCGGTGCAACGGCTGGCAATCAACTTGATGACTTCATCATCATACGTGAACGGAATGCCGTGGTTGGCCCGCATTCTTTTTTCGATTCGGCCGAGTTGCAGTTTCGCAATCGCTCCGATCATTTCGTCACTGAGCGGATAGTAGGGAATGGTGACGATCCGGCCGAGCAGGGCCGGTGGGAAAACTTTCAGCAGCGGAGCGCGTAACGCTTTGGCGAGACCATCGGGATCCGGCATCAATTCTGGATCCTTGCACATGTTCATCGTCATCTCGGTGCCCGCGTTGGTCGTCAACAGGATCAGTGTGTTCTTAAAATCGATCACGCGGCCTTCGCCGTCTTCCATCCAACCTTTATCAAAGACTTGGAAGAAGATTTCGTGCACGTCGTGGTGCGCTTTTTCAACTTCATCGAGCAGTACGACGCTGTAGGGACGACGGCGGACCGCTTCGGTCAATACACCGCCTTCGCCATAGCCGACGTACCCGGGAGGCGCTCCTTTGAGCGTGCTGACCGTATGAGCTTCTTGGAATTCGCTCATGTTGATCGTGATGACGTTCTGCTCGCCACCGTAAAGCGCTTCGGCCAGCGCGAGTGCCGTCTCGGTTTTGCCAACTCCGGACGGGCCGGCCAGCATGAAGACGCCGATCGGTTTGCCCGGGTTGTCCAAACTTGCTCGGGAAGTTTGGATCCGTTTGGCAATCATTTCCAGGGCATGGCGTTGCCCGATGATTCGATCATTCAAAATGTCGGCCAGTCTCAAGACGGTCGCCAATTCATCCTTGACCATGCGTCCGACGGGAATTCCGGTCCAGTCTTGGACGACCGACCCGACCGCCTGTTCGTCGACGGTTGGCAGGATCAGCGGGTGTTCCCCCTGCAATTGGTGAAGTTGCGTTTGCAGTGCCTTTAGTTCCTCGAGCGCCGCATCGCGATCGGCGCCGGTCAGCCTTTGCGAGGCCTCGGCCTTGGCGGGCGGATCGGCGGTTTGGACCTTGACGTTTTCGGCTTCCGCGTCCGCTGCTTTTTCAAGTTTGCTGTCCGTGCCCTCGACTTTTCCGTTGTGGCCGCGCAATTTGCTGCGAACGTCCAAGATCTTTTCGACCAAAGCTTTTTCGTCGTTCCAACGGGCTTCCAATTCCGCCAACCGCGACTTCTCTGTCTCCAATGCCTCCTTGGCTCGTGCTTCCCTTTCGGCGGTTTCCACACCGACAATGGTTTCGTCGGCGATGATCGCCAGTTCGGTGTTCAGCGCGTCGATTCGCTTGCGAGAATCATCGACTTCGGCAGGAACAGCATGTTGGCTGATCGCGACCCGCGCGGCTGCGGTATCCAGCAGACTGACCGATTTGTCCGGTAATTGGCGTGCCGGAATGTAACGATGCGAAAGCTTGACGGCAGCTTCCAGTGCCTCATCGAGCACTTTCACCTTGTGATGTTTTTCAAGCGTGGACGCCATCCCCCGCATCATCAAGATCGCGCGTTCTTCGCTGGGCTCTTCCACCTGGACGACCTGAAAACGTCGCGTCAGCGCGGGATCCTTTTCGATGTGCTTTTTGTATTCAGCCCATGTCGTCGCGGCGACGGTTCGCAGCGTTCCCCGTGCCAACGCCGGTTTCAGCAAGTTGGCCGCGTCGCCGGTTCCCGCCGCACCACCGGCTCCCACCAAGGTGTGAGCCTCGTCGATGAACATGATGATTGGTTTTTCGGACGATTGAACTTCTTCAATCACTTGCTTCAGTCGATTTTCGAATTCGCCTTTCATACTGGCGCCGGCTTGCAACAGCCCCACGTCAAGGGAGCGCAGTGAAACGTCTTTCAACGGCGGTGGCACATCGCCGGAGGCGATTTTCAACGCAAAACCTTCGACGACTGCTGTCTTTCCGACGCCGGCCTCGCCGGTCAGAATCGGATTGTTTTGGCGGCGCCGCATCAAGATGTCGATGATTTGGCGAATCTCCTCATCACGTCCGACGATGGGATCGATTTTCCCTTGCCGCGCATTTTCCGTCAGATCGACCGTGAATTGTTTCAGCGCCTCTTGTTTCCCCATCGCGGCCGGCGCCATCGCGCCACTTGCCTCTCCGGGAACGGCACCGCCGCCGACCTGAAACCCGTCGCTTGCATGCAATGATGCCTCCGGCGAACCGCTGACGACTTCATCGAATCGGTCGGTCAACGTATCCAGTTTGATCTTTTCAAACTCCGACGAGATTCCGTAAAGCGCATTCTTGAGCGATCGCGTTTTCAACATCCCGACGACCAAGTGACCGGTACGCACTTGCGATTCGCCGAACATCAACGTTCCATAAACCCAGCCTCGCTCCACCGCCTCTTCGATGTGGGCCGAAAGGTCCGAGATGGATGTGGATCCGCGAGGCAACTTGTCCAGCGATTCGGTCATGTCTTTGACCAATCGAGACGGGTTGATGTTGAATTGTTTGACAATCTTGTGAAGGTCCGAATCTTCGAGTTGCAAGATTTGATTGAACCAATGCACGAGTTCGACGTAAGGATTGCCCCGCATCTTGCAAAACACGGTGGCGGCTTCAATAGACTTGTACCCAACGCTGTTCAGTTTTCCAAACAGTGCGGTGCGGCTGATATCGGACAATGTCATTCTCCTAAGTTGTGATGACGTCGTATTCGTGTTTCGTTTGAAGATTACATTTGCAACAGAAGATCTTTCGGATCTTCGCGGACACCTTCATTGTCCATCCACATGGTTTGACCAAGTTTGCTTTCGCCCAATCGCCATGACGGTGTTTCCTCACGGCGCAGAACCAGGTTCAAATCCCACAGCAATTCATCGCCGATGTAGTTTTTGACCATCGCCGACAATCGGCGAAGACTGTCGCCGCCGGGAAGCATGCGAACGAAATCGTCCCAGCCGACCGGACCGATCGTGATGCGGAATTTTTGTTGACAGTCCCAGACATGAGAGCCAAGTGTGCACGCAACGCCCACGGTCGAACTGTCGGGTCGGTCACCGAGATGAAACTGACAATTGTCAGGCAACTCGGTCCATTGACCGACGAATTCTTGGACACGGCAGGGCAGCTTGAAAAAATCAGAAAGCATTGCCTGCAAACCTTCGGGGTTTCGCGTCTGACACGCGAATCGACCCGAGTAAAACAATTTGGCCAGGTCCGGCAATTCATCGCGGTCACGCAACGATGGCATGCCGATGCCAAATAGCGATCCGACATAGACGGAAAATCGGTCGGATTCAGATCGATCAAAATGCGCCGTCGGCTGCGCATCGGCCCACGCGCGGTAGAACAGCGAGAGCATTCGATGGTGGAAAACATCTAAAAATGCCGCGAACGTATAATCGTCATGATGACGCATCCGATCACGAATGTACTCCGTCAAATGCAACGGCAATGCGCCGTTTGGCCCACACAGGCCAAAGAATCGAACGCTTAACTTGTGATAGCTGGAATCGGACGCCGACCCGAAATCCGACAGCGTTGCCGGGGCAAAACCCAACGACGGTTCCTGCGCCAGCCGCACCGGATCGTCCGACAGACGCACAGCGTGTCCGAACCGCGGGGCGTCGGTAAAGGTGCATTCGAGCAACCGCATCGCTTGATAAAAATCAAACTTGTACGGTGCTTTGCGTATTTTTTCCAGCTTCACGTCTAAAGGGCGTGTCGCCGTCCCATCTTTGCGGGCCATCGCATTACCTCACCGCGTTCGGTCGTGCGAAAGACCGTTTCGGTAAATGAGTTGATTGACACGTACTTCGCCAGGAATTCATTCAAAACGGCGGCCAACAGGAACGCACCGGTGCCTTCAAACCCGATCTCGTCCAATGTCAACGTGACCTCCAGACCACGGCCAAAACTGAGTGGCCCAGAGGATGTAATCGGACGTGTAACCGGTGACGCGGTGATCGACCGGACCGCATCGATTTGCTTGTTCGCCAAAACGTTGTTCGTATCGGAGTAAAGCGACAGCAATTCACGTAGTGCCGAAGCGCTGCCGCTGTCGCTGTTGGCCAACGACAGGTAGTTCAGCGACAGGTGGCTGATCAATCGCCATGTCGTTTGACCGTTACCATAACTCTTTGACAGCTCGGGTTTCGTCGGTCCCATCAAGCACCGCACCGATTCAACCGGGGCGCTGATTTCAAGCGTGAAATCCGTCTCGCTGATGCCGACCGGCATCTGCAACGGCAAGTCGCGGTTGGTGCACAGGGTTTCGACCGACAGTTGCCTTAATTCTTGTGAAAACGGAGCTTCATTGGCGTCGACGAGCGTCAAATATGATTCGCTGCCGATGTAACTTGAACGCGGTCCAAACTTTTTGTGTTTGCCGGACAACATCCGCGGGCGTCGCGAAACCGTATAAAACGCGCGTTCACGATGATCGGCTGTAAAGTCATCCAACGAATAGAACGGACGGAACTCTTGTTCCCGATCATTGCTGGTCCCGTAACCCCGGACTTCACCGATCTGGTAAACCTCGAAATCGACTGGGCGAGTCCTGTCGGGCATCACGTGATGTTCGGCAAATCGATCGCTCAAGTGAATTCGGTCCGCGCGTTTCTCGAACAAGTTGATCGCCGGCGTGCTGTACAGTGCAAAATGTGTCCGATCGACTCGGTTGGCCAGTTGCGAATCACCGCGTCCAAGCAAAACCGCGATCTCGATCGATTCGCAATCACATTGTTTGACCGCGGGCGCTAACTGATTGAGTTCGACAAACATGTATCGCTGTGGGAATGCAAAGTATTCCTGCAGCAATCGATAACCTTGAAACGAGCGTGGACCGTAGGGCAGCATGGATTGCTGGTCATCAAAACCCAGCGGGCTAACACTGGTCTTTCCGAATTGGACGTTCCAGTTACCCGAGCGGTCGCCCGGTCGAGTTGCGATTCCGACCGCGTTGGACATCAGTTGTTCATAAATCCGCATCGGAACGTCGCTGCCGCCCTGAATGAACAGCGGCAGTTTGTCCAATGAGATTTGATTCAATTTCAAACCCGCGGTTGCTTCCAATCGCAAAACCAATGCTGCTTTGATCGACGGATGATCCGGCAGACGAAGCGCCGCGACATCACGCGGGAAATAGTCGGCTTGGGCCAACTTCAATGGCCACAGCGTCACTTCGTGCGCGGTGCGAAAGGTGCATCGGGTTTGTTCGCCCTTACCCAGCAGACTTTGCAGCACGGTGTGGCGGGGTATTTTGAACCCTTCGGCAAGCGCCCCCTCGGTCAGATCCGGCTGAAGTTCCACGACCGCCATCGATGGCTGGGGTGCCAGGTAATGGGGGCAAACGATTTCCAGCAAATGCTGGGTAAAACGTGGGAATTCCGCGTCCAGTTTTAGCTGGATGCGTGCGGCCAGCAACGCGAAACCTTCGAACAGTCGTTCGACATACGGATCGGCACACTCGAATGTTTCGATTCCCAAGCGGTTCGCAATCTTGGGATACTCGGCGGCAAACTCCGCTCCCGATTCACGAACGAATTGGAGTTCTTGGTTGTAGTAATTCAGCAGACGCGGGTCCATGCAGACATGCCTCGTTACGCTTCGTGAATACTGACGGTGCCCGTTTCTAGATCCAGCTCGGACCGAAGGTAAAGGCGTTCGGGGAACGGACGCGCCCACAATTCGCCTTCGATTTCAAACGTTAGCGAAGTGGACAGTGGAGAATCGGGATCTTTTTCGCCTCGCACTTCCAATGTGTCGGCAAGGATCCGGGGTTCGAAATCCAAGATGGCTTGACGAAGGGCACGCTGTACATCAAGCACTTCCAATCCGGACACGGTTTTTCCCGTCAGGTCTGGGATCCCATAATTGATCACACTTTTTTCCACTTCCGGATAGTCGCTAATGTCTTCGGCGGCCGCCAAGTTGCACGTGTTCATCAGCCACGCCAAATCACGCAGAACCGCGGCGCGCAGCTTGTGAACCGAAAACACTCGCTGCTCGCGAGACTCGGATCGCTCGCCCGCCTGGTCGTCAGTCAGACGATCAAGCAGCGATGGGAAAAGTCGTTCTTGTGAACTAAGGTCAGCCATAAGATCTACTGGTCACCGCCGGAATCATCAGTGGCGTCGTCGGATTCGGTTTCAACGGAATCGGCCTTGTCAGAGTCGACATCCAGGCAGATCTTGCGAATATCCAGTAGTGCGTATTCGTTGGCGTCGGTGGCCAGCATCCGCTGTCCGATACCGACACACGACGCATCATCTCCGTCGCCGAGTTCTTGCCATTGTGTTGTCCGCGACAAACGAACGGCGGCATCGTCGAAGGATTCCGAGCCGGCATAACGGGTCGGAATCATGCCCACCGATTGCCCGCCGTTGGCCCATGTGAAATGCACCGGCGTCCAGACGAAGTCGCGTAAATCCGCAGGCGCTTCGAAATCAATTTGTGCAATTCGATGAAACGGAATCCAGTAATACTGGCCGTTCAACAGGGCCTCTAAGACGGGGCCCATTCGCGGATCGGCATCGGCAATCCACTCAAATTCTTCCTGATGGTCGCCGGTTAATTCGATCCGTCCCGCTGTCGTCGGTGCCGATTCAAAGGCTTCGGATCTAAGTTTGGCGGCTTCGGCGTGTCGGCCTGCGCCGGAGGCTTTTAATGCTTCAATCAACAGCGCGAGCCAACGATCGGGCTGGCCAAAAATCATCGGCGAGGTTTCGCCGGCGAAGACGCGCTTGCGAGTGGCTTCGCAGTTGATCGCTTCCCGATAGGCCTGAACCATTGCCAGGTTCCCGTGATCCAGGTCACCGGCGATTTCAAGCTGTGTCTGGGCGCTTTCCCACTTTCCAAGCACGGTCAGCATTTGGAACAGAAAAACACGTAGTTTTGCATCGGACGGATCTTTTTGCACGGCCGATTTTAATTCGGTAAATGCGTCGTCCAGTTTCCCGTCGCGAAGGTGTTCTTCGGCAAGCATCTCTGGTTCATCCATTAGACGAGGGGCTATTGCTCCGTCAACTTTTACTTCGCGGGTTCCGCGATCACGGTAAATCGTTGGGACGCTCAATCGAGCTGGTCGTGGTGCCCCGCGCGGCATCCGGCCACACGGGACACGTCATCGAAGTTTGGGGGCGTTCGCCGAACGCCAAGGATTAACCCTGAACGTTTTCAGCGATATTCCAAGCGAATTCCTTCGGTGCTTCTGCAGAACCGTCAAGCTTTTGCTGCTTGTAACTTACTTTAACTTCGCGGAAGTTTAAGCTCACGTTTTCGGTCAACCTGTCTTCACCGCCGGATCCACCGGTGCTTACCGAGGTGACCAGTACGTTTTTCATTTCGATCAGCAGGTATTCCATCGGCTTTTTGCCCGCTTTTCGGACCGTCAACTTCGCGGAATCGAAGTGATCACCGTTAGCACAATAAAGCATCAAGATCGCCGAGGCGCTATCGATCCACTTTGTGACACTGATGTCTTGGAAGTTTGCCTTGCCGGCTCCACCGCCGCCGCCGACGTGGAACGAGCCAGACTGCGACATGCCCCAGCTCCATGCGAGAACGTCGATTTCATCCTTGTGAGCCTTATCTTGGGATTCTCCTTTGATCTCTCCCTTGATATCCAAAAACATGTCTACAGCCATCGTGATTTCCTTTTAGCAGGTTTGGTGTCAATCTTGATTTGAATTGAAGTCGCAAAGCAAGTCGCTTTGCGACTGTCCTAACTCTATCGGTCACTTTGTTATCGATCAGCCACCCTTGGCCGAAGGAAGTTTCGAGACCAGGCGAAGAGATACTGAGAGACCCTCCAATTGATAATGCGGACGCAAAAAGAATTTTGAGGTGTAGTATCCCGGGTTGCCTTCGACTTCCTCGACGACGACTTCCGCGGCAGCCAACGGCTTGCGAGCCTTGGTCGCTTCACTGGACGTGCCGGGACTTCCATCAACGTACTGGTTGATCCAGTCCTGTAGCCACATTTGCATGTCTTTGCATTCTTTGAAGCTACCGATTTTGTCGCGTACGATGCACTTCAAGTAGTGTGCGAAGCGGCAGGTAGCGAACAGGTATGGCAACCGGGCTCCAAGGTTGGCGTTGGCGGTGGCATCCGGATCGTCATACTCCGCTGGTGCGTGCAGCGATTGGGCGCCGATGAACGCCGCGAAGTCCGAATTCTTTTTGTGGATCAACGGCATGAAGCCGTTCTTGGCGAGTTCGGCTTCGCGACGGTCGCTGATCGCGATTTCCGTCGGACATTTCATGTCCACGCCGCCGTCGTCCGTCGGGAACGTGTGGCAGGGCAGCTCTTCAACGGCACCGCCGGATTCGATACCGCGAATCCGCGAACACCAACCGTACATTTTGAACGATCGTGTGATGTTGGTCGCCATCGCATAGGCGGCGTTCGCCCAGCAATAGTTGGAACTGTCGGCACCCTCGGTCGTTTCTTCGAACGCAAATTCATCGACCGGATCGGAAGCCGCACCGTATGGCAAACGCGACAGGAACTTTGGCATCGCCAATCCGATGTACTTCGAATCGTCCGATTCACGCAGCGATCGCCATGCGGCGTATTCCGGTGTTTGGAAGATTTTGGTCAAATCACGAGGATTGCTCAATTCTTGCCAGCTGTCCATTTGCATCACCGAGGGAGCAACACCGGCGATAAAGGGTGCATGGCAGGCCGCCGAGATTTTCGCCATCTCGCCCAACAATTCGACATCCGGCGGGCTGTGATCGAAGTGGTAATCACCGACCAGGCAACCGTAAGGCTCGCCGCCGAATTGGCCGTACTCTTCTTCATACATCTTCTTGAAGATCGGGCTTTGATCCCAGGCGGTGCCTTTGAACTTCTTCAGCGTCTTCGCCATGTCCTTCTTCGAGATGTTGAAGACACGGATCTTCAGCATCTCGTCGGTCTCGGTGTTGTTGACGAGATAGTGCAGCCCGCGCCAGGCGCTTTCGATCTGCTGGAAGTCCGCGTGGTGCAGGATCACGTTGAGCTGCTCGGACATCTTGCGGTCGATCTCGGCGATCATCGCCTCGATCGACATCAGCACGTCGGCGCCGATCAGCTGGGTACGCGCCAGCGCCTGCTGCGCCAGCGTCAGCACCGCCTGCTCGACCGCGGACTTGGCCTCGTCGGTCTTGGGCTTGAACTCCTTGTTCAGCAGCGTCGCGAACTCGTTGCCCTCGTAGGTGACGCCCTGCAGCGCCGAGGCCTGGGTGGCGGGGTTCTGGTCGGCCATGGTGGGGCTCCGTGATGCCTGGATGGTCGTGGATCGGGCTGGTGCGAGCGGCCTCTCAGGCGCCTTCGGCAGGCTTGGCGCCCGCGCTGGCCAAGGACTTCAGCAGCGCCTCGTCCTTGATGACCTTGGCAATGAGTTCCTCGGCGCCGGTCTTGCCGTCCATGTAGGTGATGAGGTCGGCCAGCTGCTGACGCGCCTCCAGGAGCTGCTTGAGGCCGTCGACCCGTGAGGCCACCGCCGCCGGGGAGAAATCGTCCATGCTTTCGAAAGTCAGCTCGACCGCGAGGTTGCCCTCCCCGGTCAG
>JAGQPO010000370.1 GCA_020426665.1 Planctomycetales bacterium | reverse complement strand
ATTCTCGCCGATCAGCAGGGCGCAGGCGATGTCGCGATCTCGGTCAATCAAGCGACAGGCGGCACTGGCATCGCTTCGAATGCCACGACCGGTTCTACGCGTATCTCGCTGGCGTCGGGTGCAGTGGTAACAGGCACGACCGGCAACGGTATCTACGCATCCAGCACCGGCGGTTCGATCAGCGTCACTGGCAATTCGGGCGAGATCATCGGCGCAACGCTTGCGTTGGACGGGTCGGGCGTGACTGCCGGAGCGACAAAGTCGGAAGGGATGGCCGACTCGCCGTCGCCGTAGTCAACGAGGTCGCCAGCGGTACTGACAATCAGATCGTCGTCGCCTTCGCCGAACAGTAAGTCGTTGCCACCGCCACCATCAAGCTGATCATGCCCGGAACCGACTTCATTTTGATTGGTCCCGAAATCACCGTAAAGGTAATCAACTTTGTTGTCGTCGACGGGATCAAAAACCCACGGCGGGTAATGGCCGTACAGGATGTCGTGATCGCCATCTCCGGTGATCACGTCAGCGCCCAAACCACCGATGATTACATCGTCGCCGGCGCCGCCCCGCAGCACGTCGTCACCGTCGTCGCCGGAAAGGTTGTCGTTTCCACCGCCACCGAGCAGGGTATCGCGTCCGCCGTTACCGCTAAAGAAATCACCGCCGTCGTCGCTGCCCACTAGAAGGTCATTGTCGGGGCCGCCGAGCAGTTGGTCGCCATCGCCACCGCCGCCGCGCAACTCATCATCGCCTTCTTCGCCTTCGATGCGATCGACACCGGCGCCTCCATCGAGCAGATCGGCGCCGAGTCCACCTTTCAACGTATCATTGCCGCCCTGACCGAACAGATCATCCTGTCCGCCTTCACCGTACAGCTCATCGTCGCCCGAATCAGACCCGATCACCGTGTCGTTGCCTTCACCCGCGTACACGACTTCACCGAGATCGAATCCGACAAAGACCCAGTCATTCCCGTCGCCGGCGATTACATGATCGCGGCCGGTTCCGGATTCGATGTGGTCATCACCGTCTCCACCGCGGATCAGATCGGCTCCACCGAGCCCATAGACCGTATCGTTTCCTGGGCCCGCATCAATCACGTCGCCGAAGAACGTTGTGTCGAAGAAGTCGGGATCGATCGACGCGCCGTCGCTGGATCCGGTAATGACATCGTCTCCGGGGCCTCCAAAGAGATGCTGCCCGACGCCGCTACCGGCATCGATCAAGTCGTTGCCGGCTTCACCATCGATCCAATCAAGCCCGGGTCCTCCCCGCAGATCATCATCGTCGGCGCCGCCTCGGATCGAGTCGTCGCCTTGCTGGCCAAGCACGACGTCATTGCCAGATCCGCCGGTGACCGTGTCGTTGCCATGTCCCGCTTCGATTCGATCGTTTCCGGCGCCGCCGTCAACGGAATCGTTCCCATGCCCGGCGAGGATCAAATCATCATCGTCGCCACCGTTGATCGCATCGTCCCCCCACTCGCCGACGATCCGGTCATTGCCCGAACCGCCGTCAAGCGAATCGTCACCGTACCCACCCCAGATTTGATCATCCCCATCGCCGCCCCGAATCGTATCATTGGCGCCGTCGTCATCGGCACGATCTTGGGTATGGCCGAATGCAATGTCATCCCCGTCACCCGTATCGATTTCATCAGCGCCCGATTGGCCTTCGACAAAGTCATTGCCATCGAGAGTCGAAATGAAGTCGTTGCCTGGACCCGCATACACCGTATCGCTACCGATTGAACCGACCACCACATCGGCATGCATTGTTGGGTGGGCGGGAATAATGGTAAACGTTTCGGGATCGGCGTGAACAAGATCAATGTCGGTTAGATGGCCACCACCAAGTGGTCCCGTACCCGTGTAAATCAAATCCGAACCCCATCCGGCCTCGATCAGATCGCTTCCCAGGCCGGCCGTGATGGTGTCGTCTCCTCCGCCGGAAGAAATCGTGTCGTTTTCACTGCCGGTATTGATCTCGTCGTTTCCATCTTCGGCTTGGACGGAGTCGGTTCCGGCGAAAGTCGTAACGACATTTTTTCCCAGTCCGGCGAAAACGATATCCGTGCCAACGCTGCCGTAGACGACATCGCCATGATCAAGCTCATTGCCGGGAAACGGGCTTAGTGTTTTGGGGTCGGCATCAACCGTATCGACGTCTGTTAGATTTCCGGTACCCAACTCGTCGGCACCCGAATAGATCAAGTCCGCTCCCCATCCGGCTTCGATCAGATCGCTCCCCAGGCCGGCCGTGATGGTGTCGTCACCGCCGCCGGAAGAAATCGTGTCGTTTCCGCTGCCGGTATCGATCTCGTCATTGCCGTCTTCGGATTGAACGGAGTCGGTTCCGGCGAATGTTGTCACGACATTGTTCCCCAGTCCTGCGAAAACGATATCCATGCCGATACTGCCATAGACGACATCGCCATGATCAAGTGCATTGCCAGGAAACGGGCTTAGTGTTTTCGGATCGGCATCAACCGTATCAATGTCTGTCGGATTCCCAAAGCCAAACTCATCGGCACCGGAATAGATCAGGTCCGCACCCCAACCGGCCTGGATCACATCGCTGCCAAGGCCACCGGTGATGGTGTCGTTGCCGTCACCGGACGAAATGGTGTCATCGTCCGCTCCGGAATCAATGACGTCATTTCCATTGAGCGATTCGATGGAGTCGTTGCCTGCATAGGTGAACACCCGATTGTCACCGGGGCCGGCCATGACAGTGTCTTGCCCATCAGTACCATACAGTGTGTCGCTGTGATCGGTATCTGTGCCGGTTATCAAAGCCAGATCCTCGGGGTCACCGTAGATAATGTTCTGAAAGTTCGCATCGACGGGTACCAACGATTCAAGACCAGCGTAAACGGTATCACGGCCCCAGCCGGCATAAATGACGTCACCTCCGGCGCCGCCAATAATGAAATCATTTCCGTCACCGGTGCTCGCCCAATCGGCGCCGGGACCTAAGTCCACCCAATCTTCACCTCCATCGTCATTGTCACCTGCAATCGTGTGGCCGAATACGGTATCGTCGCCAGCAAGACTGCTGATGGTATCGTTTCCGGGTCCGGCAATGATTCGATCAGGACCGGAATTTCCCGCGATCACATCATCACCTGGTCCCGCGTCGATCCAAGTGCCTTTGGAATCTCCGGCGATAGTACTTGCAAAGATCGTGTCGTCCTGATCTCCCCCTCGGATGATATCGGAGTACTGCTGAATTATTTCATCACCACCAGCTCCGGCGTTGAGAGTGTCATCTCCCTGGTCACCCCAGAGCAAGTCAAACCCGCGGCCACCGTTGACTCGATCTGGACCGCTGCCTCCCCAGATTCGATCGTTCCCCGCATCTCCATTTAGGATATCGAAAGCGGGGGCATCGAACGCATCGACGGTGACCAGTCCTGGGCCGCTGGGACCTCCGTATAAATCGTCGTCATCATTGCCACCGTGCAACACATCATTGCCGTCACCCGATGCCTCGTAGTCATCCATCAAGGCACCTACCAGCAAATCGTTGCCGGCTTGACCACGAATGATATCGGCACCGAGGCCTCCATAGAGATCGTCGTCGTTAGGGCCACCTTCCAGCAAATCATTTCCGGGGCCCCCGTGAAGTTCGTCGTCGCCATCTTGTCCTAGCAGAACATCGTCGTCAGCGGAGCCAAAGATCACGTCGCGATCTGGACCGCCTTCGATGTAATCATTGCCGATCCCGCCCATCAAAATGTTGTTTCCGGTACCACCAAAAATGACATCCGCTTCTTCGTCGGGCGAGTATCCCGATGCGGTGTCGGGACCTCCGCGAAGAATATCGTCGCCTGAATTGCCTTCGATTGCGTCTTTTCCCAAGCCGCCATTAGCGATGTCCTTCCCCGGCGAACCCCAAATGACATCATCGCCGGCGCCACCGAGCAAGGTATTGATTTCAAGATCGCGACTTGGTGGTAAGAGGTAGAACCCGTCGACATCGATGGCAAACTCTTCGTTGAGAAAATCGTCCCCTTCTCCCCCATCCAGCAAATCATTGCCGTAGTCACCGATTAAATTGTCATTGTCTCCTTCGCCATACAGATCATCATTTCCTCCGCGTCCCTGAAGAATATCATCACCCAGGCCACCATAGATTGTGTCATCCATGGATGTGCCCGCTAACGTGTCATTACCCGCGTTTCCGTACAGCACTACCGGAATCGTTAGATTTGCGTCGGCAACAATAATGTCAGGTTGATTGGACCCACTAATAACAATCTTTGAAATGGACGGCCGGCCAATTGCGTCGACAGGGATTTCCAGTCGGTTCGCATGCCGAATGCTTTCAAACTGCTCTTCGGTTTCACATCCATCGAAACACCCGGATTTTCGGGTCGCAACTAGCTCGCTAGTAACAAAATCAGGTGCGTCAATAATGATCAGCGAGCTATTTTGGGAAAGCCCGAAGTGCAAGTTCGCTGCCGCGGGGTTCGCTTGGTCGATCGTGAAGTCAGTGGGTGATGTGCCGTCTGTGGGGAATGGACCGGCGCCATACAACGGCACAATGGAGAATTCACTGGTTGGTTTAAACAGTACCGAATACGAACTACCCGATGGAACATACTGAACCGACCTCGCTTCACTCAAATTGTTTTGTCCATGGTAATTAATCAGTGGATGGAAAGATGCATCGGGAGTATCGACAGCGAACGTGATGCCTACTTTTGCCTGCACTTGGGTATTGCCCGATCCATAGTCAAATTGCACTCGCCCGTCGTAGAAGATTCTCGCAGCCACTTGAACGTCGCTACCATCTCGCTTGCTTGTCGCATCCCAGCGGATCTGGACGTATTCCGGGGCTCGCTTTGTAACGCTGCGGACACCAAAGAGTCCGAGCGTTTCGACAGTGACGTCAACCCAATTCGGAGAATTCTCGATGAATATGTCGTCGCCGATTTCAGTCGTCGTCAGTTCCTCATCATCCAGCACATGAAATCGTGTGCCAAGGTAATCAAACCATCCATTGGTGTGTACTTTGATGATAGGTTGCTGATTTTCGTTCAGCCATGGAGAGGCGGTGCCAACATATCCGGCGGGTAAACGCTCGTCGTAGACCATCTGATCCGCATTCCAGCCTCTACCGGCGCGGTGGCTTTCTGACCACGTTACATACAATGAGTCTCCGTCAATTCGATGGTTAAACGTAGTACCGCGGGAAGGCGGTTCGTGGTACTCCCAGTCTTTGCTTCCCCACAGGCCACTGAGTTCATTGATGGTGTAGTTGACCCCTGCGATCGGGTCGGGAAGTCCATATCGGTTTGCAAAGTCCGAAATGCCGTCTTGAAACTCCTGCCACTTTTGGGCGACCAGCTTGCCCTTTTCCTTACCATAATTCGACAACGCGAGTCCCCGGTCACGGAGATAACCTTCTGGATCACGGGCGATTTTGTCGAGTTGGTCAGCGATGTCCGGGTCGACACAGGCGAGTTCCGTGGCTGGATTGGGAAACTGCGAGCTGATCGAACAATACTTTAGTTGACTTGCCAAATTCTCCATCGAACGCACAAGATCATCAAATTGATCCGATCCCGGTTGCCCCGGTTTCGAATTCAACTCAAACAATCGCTTTTGTCCATCATAGTGGTCCGTTTCTTTGGTCAGATTTCCAAACCCGACACTCCCAAAGAGATCCCAAGTCAAATCAAATGCCAGGGTGAATGCCAGCAGATCGGTGTTAGGTCCAGACGATGGACCGGCGGGAAAGATTTCGCTCGCGCGAATCTTCTGATCCGTTGATGTCGCTCCTTGCAGGTCAATTCCGCCTGTCGCCGTAATGCCAATCTGTCCTGTTATTTCCGCGACCGATGCCTGTTCAACAACCAACGCTCCCGTGATCGTAGGAACTGCGGAGATGCTACCTGACACGCTGACGAGCGGATCGGGGTCGTCTTTGACATAGAAACCCCGTGTATCCAATCCGACGATCGTATCGATGCCGAAACCGAGCTCAAGAGTGACATCCACGCCAAAGTATGTGTTGGCGACGCCGAAATAGCTGCCGATCAACGTTGAAGGGACAACGGTAAAGGTTGTCTTCAACTCATCAAACGTTTTGTCGATATCAAGTGAAAACAAATTCGCGGGACGCCCCATCAACAATGCGGCAATGTTTGGAAGTTGGATCAGGTCATAATTCAGCAGAACGTGGTCATTAGTCGCTTGGTCTCCCGAGTTACTTACGGGATTGGGGTTATTTTCAAACGCGCTCGGATCGATCAAGAACTCCACACTTCCCAATCCCAGCATTTCAAGTAATGATTTACTTTGAAAGAGCTCGATCGGATCCGTAAGGAAATCTCGCAGTTCCTTGGTGAGAGGGTTGTATTCTTCGAGCTTGCCCACGAAATCACCGAGGACCAAATCCCGAATGTCGGTGAGCGGCTGAATTAATCCATCAAGAGTCGTTTGATCGACCTCAACGGTTCCGGTTTGTAGGGCGAGATCGTACGTGCCCGTCGCGCCAAATTGAAACGTCTGGCCGGAAAGCCAGTTTCCAACGCCCGGCAAATTGGCCGCATCGACTGCCAGCGCAAAATCAAATTTTACTTCTGTGCCAACGTCATATAGTTCTTGTTCTGGTCGCACGAAAGGGGCGACTGACAGGTTACCGAGATAGAATTTTTCATTGTGTATTTGGTCGCCATCGTCAAAGGCGAATGTTGCATGCAGCGTCGGGAATGTTAAAGTCGCGGCATTGACGGAAACACCTACTAAACCTTCGAAATCTACATTGCCCGCCAAATCAATCGTTTGTGAGAGGGTCGCAGACCACTTCGCTCCTTCGGCGAGGTAGGGGCCGTTCTGCAGATCGAACCCGATGACCAGCCCAATGTCGATCTGAGGTTGCAGATTCACGGTTCCCTGCAGATTCAGATTTGCCGGTCCGATCGTCTCTTCACCGCCAACGGGAATCGCCGACCAAGTTGGCGTGAATTGTTTGTTGTAGGCGATTCGAATCAGGTCACCGTTGGTCCCCAATGATCCGTTGACAAAGTCCATTGCGTTCGCGGTCGTAATAGAAAATCCACGGTCTCGCAAATAATCCGCATCCGAACCTAAGGAATTGTCATAGCCGAGACTTCCACCGATGACCTGCGAGAATCGCTCACTAACCTCGTCACTCAGAAAGGGAATCGCCTTGGCAGCTTCATTGGCAATCTTTTCTGTCTCGAGTTCGAGGTCTTGCAAGATTTCGGCTACTTTCGTCGCCAACTGATCGTCAATCAATTCCTGATGAAACCCGGAATAATCATCGAGTAGCGTTGTCCCCGATTCGTCAATTTCCCAGAGCCAACTCCCTGGGACCTCAATGATCTGTTGGTCGGCGATGGTGAATAACAGTTCGGTGTTCAACGCACCAGCACCGAGGAAATCGAGATTCGAGTGCTGCGGGAATGAATCAACAATCTGGTCGATACGGATTCTTCCGTCTGAGTCACTCGGTTGCATTTCAACGGTAGCGTACAGATCAACCGCTGCGGTTCCCGCGGCAGAGACTGCGGTGGCCAACCCCACGGTGAGATTGGCGTCGGCATCGGTTTCGAAACGAATTGCCTCCCCTGGCAGAATATAGAAACCGTGGCTGTCCACTCCGGCGGTGATCGAAAGCATCGCCCTGCCACGGATCCCTATTTCCCCTGAGAATCCGATTGCCGAAAGAGACGCGAGCGAACTCGCTGCCGATGAATCAAATCCAGTTGACCCCAATAGTCCAGGGACTTCAAAGGATTTGCTGAAGCGAATGAAATCGGCTGGTGCATCGATGGCCAGGTTTGAGAACTCAGTGTCTGAGACAAGGTGGTCAATCGAAAAACCAGATTGTGCGAGTTGATCAGCGATAGCTGACATCGTGACTGCACTAGAGACATCCAATGTGCTAACACTTTCATCCAGTCTGCTTCGGAGATTGACCAAATCACCAAGAGATCCGGAAATGCCTGGGAGGGTTGCTCCGTTCAGATCCAGCAGCGATGCAAGTGAATCAACCAGATTCGTTTTAAGTGATGCAAACTGACTCGTAATCGCATTCGCAATATCCGCCGGAGAGGTCGTTCCGACGGTACCTTGAGTGGCAGCGGGAGGCAACTCCCGAACCGGCGGGACGAAGAAGCTGTCACCTGTATCGGCCGTTGAAGTCAAACCAGAAACAGGCAATGAACCTAGGATGGCTTCCTGTAAATTTTGGGGATAGATGCCCGAACTTGAAGGTTTTTCGAATTCTTGCGATGCGTCTATAAACGTTAACGATTGAACAACTGCCTGCCGGTGGTTAATGCCCGTGATGTATTCCGATGATGGATCGAATATCGGAAGCGCGGGCTCGTAGATTACCTCCGTTGCGTATGGTGTTGGCACGTTCACAAACCGATTTGTCGAAACCGGCGACTTATAGTTCATTACATTCTTGCCGCGTTCCGGATTTAGATCACCACACTCGCTGACATTTTGTTTGGAGTTGCATATATGCCCCAGTCCCCAAAGATGTCCCAGCTCATGAACAACGGCCCAGCTAACCTGTTCGGTGTAATCCTTGGGGCTATAGGATTCTCTTCGTGTGATGGTCGTCGTTATGCCGTTGGCGAAAATATAATCCCAGTTTGGTAGTGCAGTTGCACCCACATCAAGATAGTCGAGGCTGACGAATGCTGATGTCCCGTCGATAATTGCATCGATGTCAATAGCGAAATCTTTCCGCGAAATGTACGCTATCTCTTCTATTCCTTTGGTTGAAAACTGAAGGCGGTCACCTGGAATGATTTGCGAATCCAGGAAATTAAAATTCCCACTTGTGATTTCGATGCGTGGGCGTAAGTTTGGCGGATCTCCCACGATTCCATCAGGATCGGGATGTTCAAGTACACGAAAAGTAATTGGATTTCCGTCAGATCCAGTTGCCGCAATCTCAAAGTCCGGGAAATCAAAATACGTTCCCTCGATCGTCCAATTCCCTACGAAGCCGCGAGCGACATGCGACGCCATCGATTCCGCGGTCTTCTCGGCTAACGCAAAACCGTACCATTCGTGATTGATGCCGGCAAAGGCCTGTTGCGAAACGCCCTTCAGATCGTAAGAGTCGACCGGTTGTCCCAATGCCGTTTGAATGTCGCCGCCGATGTAGATGACGAATGCGTTTTCATCGGTCTTGCCAATTCGATTCTGCAAGAATTGGTATCCCACATTTGCATCTACTTGCAAGCCAGGTGTTCTCAGCAGACGAAGATCGATGGACGGATCTTCGATCAACGGCTTCAATCGACGATAAACGTCTTGTCCGATAGCATCCGCTGCCAAGTCAGCATCGAGTTCGTCGATCGAGCCATCTTCGTTGTAGTCCAGAAAGCTGTATTCCTGAGGATAGAAACCATTGCGTCTACCGACCGTCGTGAATGTCTCGATGAACGGCTGTGGTTGCAGTTCCCCTGGAATATCGTCGGGAGTGAAATCGAGAACGACGTAGTTCGTTCCCGCCGCCAGCAGGTCTCGTCGCTCCAACAGCTCCAGCAGGAGCCGGCGGCGCTGGGGGGCGTCGCGGAGGAGGGAGGCGGTGCGGGAGGCCGCGGATGCGGAGTGGGGACGCGTGGAGTGGGGACGCGGCTTGCGACGCGGCGCTGTCTTTCTTGGCATGACTCAGTTCACTTCTGTCGGTGTAGACGATCCGAAGATCACTCCCGGCAAAAGCACATCAAAGGTCACGCACAAAATCAGAATGTTTGCATATTCGACGCTTGGGGAGCGAATTTGTTTTCGCTGCTTGGCGAATTGATGCCAGGGGCAAACCCACTGGTCCCCCCCGGGAACAGACGCCATCGAAAGATTGCTCCGTGGTCCTGCACTCGAATGGCACGCTTTTGTAAACCGCGGGCCTGATTCTAGCAAACGCAGCAGCAGGCTGCTGGAAATTTCCTAAACAGACACAGGCACTCTATTTCGATTCAAGAGGTTCACCGTCAAATACATTCGCCCGTCCATCCTCACCCACGGCAACCAGGACGTTTCGGCCTGGGACGAAGCGAAGACGCCGGACTTGGACTCCTAAATTAGCCAGTTCGTACAATTCATGCCCGGTCGGCAAGTGCCACAGGCGTATCGATCCGCTTTCGTCTCCGGTCGCGATTGTTTTGTCGTCACTGGAAAATGCAACTTGCAGAATGGGCGCGGAGTGTCCTCCGAGAGTCGACAGGACGCTGCCGTTTTTCACATCCCAGACGCGCAGTTTGCGATCCTCGCACGCGGTGGCTGCCAGCCGGCCGTCGTTAGAAAACGCGACGCCGTGGACGGTAATCGAGTGTCTGCCGAATCGCTGCAACTCGTTGCCGGTCGCAACATCGAAAATGACTGCATCCAGGCCATCACAGAATAGCAGTTGATTGCCATCGACGGGTGAAAAATGAATGTCATCGCAGTCGGCGGCATCCAGGCGATGCACCAGGCTCCAGTTCTCTGTCTCCCAGATCACAATCACGTTTTCTTGGCGATTGCAACCGGCAAGCCACTTCCTGTTGCTTGAGAACGTCAACGCCGAGATCCAATGACTTTCAAATTTTGCGTTCAACTGACGCGTCGGTTGCTCAGTGGAACGTTCCCACACGCGTACCAGGCCGTCACGATAACCCGCCGCAACGAACTTGCCATCAGTGTCGATCCCGACCGACTCAACGATGTAACCCAATGGAACATCGGCGGGTGGCGTGATTTGGTCTGATTTGAAAGTTTGTTCCCCTGTTTTCCAATCATGAAGCGTGACGCGGTTGAATTGCGCTAGTGCCAAGACGTTTCCATCAATTGACCACTGCAAATCATCGACTTGGTCCACCGGGTGCCGGGATCGGCTCAGCCAGCTGTATCGATCTTCTGAAGGTCGCCACATGCGAGCCGTCCGGTCTCGACTGACACTCAGAAACCTGCGATCGTCGGCGGACACATCAACGGCCCAAACGCGGTCCGAATGTCCTTGGAACGAATCGTCTCGCGACGAACGAATCTCAAGCTGCGTCATATCGCGAACTTCGATGCCACTGGTCGTTCCTGCGGTTAACAAGAGACTTGTTTGCGACGCATAGTCGTTGATGTTTGAATCGCGATTAACGGCAAGTCGCTCTGGCGAAGATGGTTCATCAAACCGATACAAAACACTTTCAAGTCCGGGAGAGGTCATGACCACCGACTGCCGGTCCGGCCCCCAACAGATCGACGAGGGCTTTCGTTCACCCAGCTCCAGCGGCGTCCACATTCGCGTGGACTCTTGCCATTGACGCACCACACCGGATTCAGAGCAGGCGACGATTCTCCCTCCGGGTTGATCCCACTCAAGGTCTACGATTCTCTCTCTAGGATGCGCGTAGCCTTGTGTGAACGTTTTATCGCGCAAGTCACATCGGGCGATCTCACCGTAGAGACTCCACACAAGCAGTTCACTGCCATCGGTGGAAAATCGTGCGCCGAGCAGCGGATCGACGGGAGAT
Organism: Planctomycetales bacterium; assembly: GCA_020426665.1. Taxonomy (GTDB): domain Bacteria; phylum Planctomycetota; class Planctomycetia; order Pirellulales; family Pirellulaceae; genus Stieleria. Next base: position 1,282 of record JAGQPO010000370.1, on the reverse strand, counting down.
TCAATTTGATCCACGGCTGTTCCAGTCTGCGAATCGAACAATCGTATCTCCTGATTCCATACGGCGGCCAAGGTCTTTCCGTCCGGAGAGAACTGTCCCGCGGCACCCGCGAGGACATCCAACTTGACCGTCGGCGGCGAATCGGTGCCGTGCTGTGGGCTGATGATCCGATCGGTACAGAACAATCGATCGCCGTGGGGAGCAAACACAAGCTTTTCGGTTTGCTGGTGTGGGTAATGATTCGGCAGAGCTGCCAGCAACGTCTCGGTCCGTTTTGATGCCAGATCTCGCAGAACCAATCTCCCGTCCGCAGTGAGCGCGGCCCACGAGCGACCGTCGGGCGCAAATCGTACGCTTAAACAATCGTTCAACGAGCGCTCTCGGAATTGATCAACAGCTCGACGGCCTTCGATCTGCCAAAGCTTCAAATTGCCGCCACGATCTCCGGCAATGAATCGTTCTCCATCACTGGTTACCGCAATCGATTGAACGGCATCTTGATGTCCTTTCAACACCGCGACTTCTTGTCCGCTTCGGTGGTCCCACAACCGAATCGTGTGGTCGTTGCTGCCCGTGATGACGTATCGGTCGTCTACGGTGAATGCAATTGCCAGTATCATTCCGGTGTGATTCCGCAGGGTCTGGTTGCAGTGTCCCGTCGAAACATTCCAGACTCGGGCTTCACGGTCATTACTGGCCGTTGCAATCAAACGATCGTCGGCGGAAACATCCACTGATCGAACTTCACGCGAGTGCCCTTTGCACGAACGTCGCCGTTGAAGCGATTCTGCATCCCAGATCGTGGCGAAATGGTCTCCACCGCCGCTAACGAAAGACCGGCCATCGTGGAAGTATCGGCATGCAAAGACGTCGGCGCCCTGATGGGCTTTTTCGATGACACCGATCGAGTTGCCGTTTGCTACGTCCCAAATACGAATGTCACCATCGGCCGAACCGCTAATCAATTGACGGCCATTGGGTGAAAAATCCAACGCGTGTACTTGGGATCGGTGTCCTTCGAGCAGCTGGCGGTCGCCATTGCTACGATCCAATATCACCATCCCGTCGGAACAGGCGATCGCAATTGTATCATCGATCGGTGAGATCCTTGCCGCAGTGAATTCGGCCGTGGATGATTCTGCGATCACGGTTTGTCGTGATGAGAGAGAATTCTCGAGAACGTTCCATTCAAACCCTCGCAGTTTTCGGTTTGACGCAAATGCAGGATTGGAACGCATCAGTGCGACAGCGCCTGCGCCATCGCCTTCGCGCCAGGCTCTCG